>NZ_JBJDRK010000006.1:0-111468 GCF_044987405.1 Microbacterium sp. ZW T2_14
GGAGGGGGTCGGACATGGGGCTCCTGTTCTCCTGCGTCTGCCCCAACCTAGCGAAAAGACCGGGTGGTTCCGCGTTCTCACGCGCACCGGGCGAAAGAAGACGGCGCCTCCCGTCATGCCGCAGGGGCAGAGCGGGAGGCGCCGTCTGTCGGTCGGCGCGACGGTCAGTTCAGGCCGTTGTCGGCGAGCCAGTCCGCGGCGATGTCCTCGGGTGAGCGCTCGTCCTCCGTCGATTCGACGTTGAGCGCCACGAGACCCTCGGGGGTCAAGGCGGCGCTCACCGCGTTGATGACGTCGGCGATCTCATCGGCGATGTCCGCGTTCACGACCGGCACGACATTCGACGCCAGGAAGAGCCCCTTCGGGTCTTCCAGCGTCACCAGGTCCTCCGTCTTGATGCGCGGGTCCGCGCTGTACACGTTGGCGATCTGGATGTTGCCGGCGACCAGCTCGTCGACGGTGGTGTCGGCGGTGGCCTGGAACGACACCGTCACGCCATAGACATCTTCGAGCCCGCTCGGGCCGTACGGGCGCTCCTCCAGTTCGGGCGCGCCGCCCAGCACCAGGCCGTCGATGCCCGCGAGGTCGGCGATCGAGGTGAGGCCGTTCTCCTCGGCGAACGCGGCGGTGACGTTGTAGGAGTCCTGGTCGGTCGCCGACGACTGGTCGAGCACCGTCAACCCGTCGGGCAGCGCCTCCTGGAGCGCCGCGTAGACGTCGTCCGACGTGGTCGCCGTCGTGTCGGGCTCGAAGTACTGCAGCAGGTTGCCGGTGTACTCGGGGAACAGGTCGATCTCGCCGTCCTCGAGAGCCGGCATGTAGGCATCCCGCTGGCCGATGTTGAAGTTGCGCTCGACCGTGAAGCCGCCGGCCTCGAGGGCCTGCGCGTAGATCTCGGCGATGATCTCGTTGGAGTAGTAGGCCTGCGAGCCGATGACGATCGTCGACGAGTCGCCGGTGTCGCCGCCGTCGGTGCTGTCGCCGCTCAGCGGGTCGCTGGAAGCGCAGCCGGCGAGAGCGAGCGCCGCGATCGCGGTCCCCGCGAGCGCCGCGGTCAGGCGCGTGCGTGCTGTGGACATTTCGTTACCTCCGGTGTGGTGGGTGGGGATATCAGCGGGAGAACTGCGGGGCGCGGGCGAGAGCGGGTGCGCTCGCCGCCGGACGGATGCGGGGGCCCTCCGTCCGCGGGACGGCGAAGCGGGCGAGCAGGGCGAAGAGCCCGTCGAGCACGAGAGCGAGGGCGACCACGACGATGGAGGCTCCGAGGATCTCGGGGAAGTCGCGCAGCGCGATGCCCTGCAGGATGTAGTAGCCGAGCCCGCCCACACCGATGTAGGCGCCGATGGTCACCGTGGCGACCACCTGCAGCGTCGCGGACCGAAGTCCGCCGATGAGGAGCGAGAGTCCGAGTGGCATCTCGATCCGGAACAGGATCTGCCACTGGGTCATTCCCATCGCGCGCCCGGCGTCGATCACCGTCCGGTCGATCGCCTCGATGCCGGCGTACGCGCCGGCGAGCACCGAAGGGATGGCGAGCACCACGAAGGTGGCCACGGCGGCCTCCGTCTTGAACGCCACGCCGAGCAGCAGACCCAGCAGCACGATGAGCCCGAGGGCGGGAAGGGCCCGGGCAGCCCCCGAGAGGAACACGGCGAGTTCCCGGCCTCTGCCGGTGTGTCCAATCAGCCAGCCGATCGGGATCGCGATGACCGCGGCGATGGCCACGGAGCCGAAGGTGAACGCAAGGTGCTGGGCGATGGCCGTCGGCAGGGGCAGCGAGCCCGTCAGCCGGGCGGGCGAGAAGATCCAGGCGAATGCCTCGGCGAGGACGTTCACGCCGCCACCGCCCGGAGCCGGGCCGCCCGCGGCGGAGCAGTACGGCGCGTCCACGGCATGAGCGCCCGGCCGGCCAGCATGAGCAGCCCGTCGATCACCACGGCGATCACCACGACGGCCACGACGCCCGCGAAGACTTCGGCGACGATGCGGCGCTGCGAACCGTTCGTGAAGAGGTAGCCCAGGTTCTCGACGCCGATGAGGGCGCCCACGGTGGCGAGGGAGATCGTCGACATCGCGGTCACGCGCAGTCCCGCGAGCACGACGGGGCCGGCGAGCGGGAAGTCGACGGTCCAGAACCTCCGCCAGGCGCCGAAACCGACGGCGACCGCGGCGGACCTGGTCACGGGGTCGACGGACGCGAGCCCGTCGGTCACCGAGCGCGTCATGATCGCGACGGCGTAGATCGTCAATGCGATGACGAGGTTCAACTCCGACAGGTAGGGCACGCCGAACAGCGACAGCAGAGCGAACAGGGCGAAGGAGGGGATGGTGTACAGGAGACCCACCACGGTCAGCACGGTGCCGCGGAGCTTCGTGTAGCGGAACGCCAGCCACCCGAGCGGGATCGACAGCACGAACCCCGCCACGATCGCCACGGCACTCTGGCGCAGGTGGTCGACCGTGAGCGCGCCGATCAGGTCGAGGTTGTCGAGAACCCAGTTCACGGCTCATCCTTCACGAGGACGCCCTGCGTGCGGCCGGCCGAGTCCACGAGAACCGTGCCGTGCGCCGTCTGCTTGGCGCGCAGCGCCCGAGCGCCGCGCTCCACCCCGATGAAGTCGGCGACGAAGTCGCTCGCGGGGTTCTCGATGATCTCGCTCGGACTGCCGATCTGGGCGACGCGCGCGCCCTTCTCGAGGATCACCACCTGGTCGCCCAGCAGGAACGCCTCGTCGATGTCGTGGGTCACGAAGACGATCGTCTTGTCGAGCTCGCCCTGCAGCCGCAGCGTCTCGGTCTGCAGCTCTCTGCGCACGATCGGATCGACGGCGCCGAACGGCTCGTCCATCAGCAGGATGTTGGGGTCGACCGCGAGAGCCCGCGCCACGCCCACGCGCTGCTGCTGGCCGCCCGAGAGCTGGCTCGGGTAGCGCTTCGCCAGCCCGCGCTCGAGCCCGACGACGTCCATCAGCTCGAGCGCGTCGGCGCGCGCCTTCGCGCGAGAGACGCCGCTCAGGACCGGAACTGTCGCGATGTTGTCGACGACCGAGAAGTGGGGGAGGAGTCCCGCGTTCTGCAGGACGTAGCCGATGCCCCGGCGCAGCGCCACCGGGTCGAGGCCCGAGATCGGCTCGTCATCGATCGTGATGACGCCTCCCGTGGGCTCGACGAGGCGGTTGATCATGCGCAGCAATGTGGTCTTGCCGCTGCCCGACGAGCCGACGAGGACGGTGGTCTTGTGCGCGGGGATGAGCACGCTGAAGTCGTCGACGGCGACGGTGCCATCCGGATAACGCTTCGAGACCCCGCGGAATTCGATCGCCATGCTGCCCTTTCGGCCGGGGCTCCCACATAACCACACGCCGCCGACATGATGACGGACGCGACGGATGCCGCGAACTCCGCTATGCTCATCGCCCGCCGCGCGCGGGCATCCGTGTCGCCTGTGTCGCGGGACGCGGCTACGTTGGGGCGCATGACTTCTCGGGAGTACGACCTCATCGTCATCGGAGCCGGCCCCGTCGGCGAGAACGTCGCCGACCGGGCGACGCAGGGCGGCCTGTCGGTCGTCGTCGTCGAGAGCGAGCTCGTGGGCGGCGAATGCTCGTACTGGGCATGCATCCCCTCGAAGGCGATGCTGCGTCCCGGTGCGGCTCTGAACGCAGCCCGCCGCGTGAAGGGGGCAGCCGCCGCGGTGACGGGCACCGTCGATGTCGCCGCCACCCTGGTACGCCGTGACGAGCTCGTGCACCACTGGGACGACAGCTCGCAGGTCGACTGGCTGCACGGCGCGGGCATCGATCTGGTGCGCGGGCGTGGGCGGCTCACAGGCGAGCGGGAGGTCACCGTGACCGACGCCGATGGCGGAGAGACGGTCTTGTCCGCCCGTCATGCGGTCGCCATCTCGACGGGATCGGCGGCCCTGCTGCCCGACATCCCCGGTCTGCGGGAGGCGCAGCCGTGGACCAGTCGGGAAGCCACGGGCGTGCGCGACGTTCCGTCGTCGCTGGCCGTGCTCGGCGGAGGCGTCGTCGGCAGCGAGATGGCGACGCTCTTCACCTCCTTCGGCACGACGGTCACCGTGATCGCCCGGTCTGCCCTGTTGCGCGGCGTCGAGCCGTTCGCCGGCGAGGCGGTCTCGAAGGCGCTGACCGATGCCGGGGCCGAGGTGCGCACCGGCGTGGAGGTCGAGAAGGTCTCGCGTGACAGCGGCGGGAACGGCGAGGTCGTGCTGTCGCTGTCGGACGGCTCCGAGGTGCGGGCGGCGGAGGTGCTCGTCGCCACGGGGCGCATGCCGCGCACCTCCGACATCGGGCTCGAGGTGGTGGGACTCCAGCCGGGTTCCTGGCTCGACGTGGACGACACGCTGCGCGTCCGCGGAGTGGACTGGCTCTACGCCGTCGGCGACGTCAACCACCGCGCGCTGCTTACGCACCAGGGCAAGTACCAGGCGCGCGCCGCGGGCGATGTCATCGCCGCACGTGCACGGGCCGCGGACATCGACGACGCACCCTGGGGTGCGCACGTCGCGACCGCCGACCATGCCGCCGTGCCGCAGGTGGTCTTCACGGATCCGGAGGTGGCCGCCGTCGGCCACACCGAGGAGTCGGCGCGGGCGGCGGGCCTCGACATCCGTGTCATCGACTACGACCTCTCGTGGCTGGCGGGCTCCAGCGAGCTGGCCGACGACTACCGGGGACGCGCCCGGGCGATCGTCGACGACAAGCGGCGCGTGCTCGTGGGCGTGACGTTCGTCGGGCAGGACGTGGGCGAGATGCTCCACGCGGCGACGATCGCCATCGTCGGCGAGGTGCCGATCGAGCGCCTCTGGCACGCGGTGCCGTCGTACCCGACGATGAGCGAGGTGTGGCTGCGCTGGCTGGAGGAGTACGGGCGCTGACCGAGCGCAGCGCGCCGTCCGGCGTCAGGGGGTGCCGTCAGTGCCGCGTCACTGCGGCGGCGCCGGGTACGGGCGCTCCTTGAGGAGCTTCGCGAGATGCGCGGCGTTCCGGGCGAGGGTCGCCGTCGTCGACGCGACCTTCTCGGGCGTCTGGGGCAGGTCCTTGTAGTCGGTCGTCTGCATCGCCTCGCCGTTCCAGTACACCCCGCCCTGCGAGGGGATCGTGAACCCCACGTCGCCGAGAGCCTGGTAGAGGTCGGCGGTGATCGCGTGCGCGCCGTCCTCGTTGCCGACGACCACCGTCACCGCGACCTTGCCTGCGAGAATCGCGCGCCCTTCGTCGTCGGTCTCCGACAGCTCGGCGTCGAGGCGCTCGAGCACGCGCTGCGCGACGCTCGACAAGTGCCCCATCCACGTCGGCGTGGCGAAGACGAGGATGTCGCTGGCCAGCACCTTCTCGCGGATGCGCGGCCACTGGTCGCCGTCGCCCATGTCGGCCTGTACGCCCGGCCGCACGTCGAAGTCGACCACCCGGACCTGTTCGCCGGTGACGTCGTGCTCGGCCAGCGCGTCGAGCACCTGCTGCGCGAGCAGTTCGCCGCTGGAGGCGTCGGGGGAGGGCTTGAGGGTGCAGTTCAGTGCGAGTGCGCGGAGCATGTCGATTCCTTTCGCGTCGTTCGGCACGGTACGGAACGCGCGAGGTTCCCCGCGAGGCCTTGACAGGGTCGCTCGCAGGTGGGTGGTCGTCGCGAGAGGTACCCTTGCCGCCCAACCCTTGCTCCTCAGGAGGTGGCGTATGCGGCCCGAGCCATCACCGGTCGGTCCCGGTCAAGAATCCGTCTGGGACTACCCGCGACCGCCGCGGGTGGAGAGGGTCGCGCGGCGCGTGCGGATCCGACTGGGCGATGAAGTGATCGTCGACACCGACGACGTCGTGCGCGTGCTCGAGACCAGCCACCCGCCGGTCTACTACCTGCCGATCGCCGCGTTCGCCGCCGGCGCGCTGACGCCGGGTGAGGGATCGTCGTACTGCGAGTTCAAGGGCGGCGCCACGTACTTCGACGTCTGCGGCGGGGGACAGGTGCGTCCGCGCGCCGCGTGGACCTACCCTCGCCCTACCGCCGGGTTCGAGTCACTCGCCCGCCGCGTGGCCGTCTATGCGGGCGATATGGACCTGTGCACGGTCGACGGCGTCGAGGTCGTTCCCCAGCCGGGGCGGTTCTACGGCGGATGGATCACGCCCGAGATCGTGGGGCCGTTCAAGGGCGAGCCAGGCTCACTGGGGTGGTGACGTGCCCGGCCGTGCGTCACGCGGCCACCGCATCCTCGACCGATCTGACAGCGAACGCCCAGCCTGCTCCCTTGCTGAACGATATATCGCTAGGTATCGTCGGCATATCGGCACACACTCGTTCAGGAGGTCGTCATGAGCGGTTCGTTCCCCGGATTCGGTTCCCGTCCAGGAGGTCAGGGCTCGGGTCTGCCCGGCAGCCTGTGGGATGCCATGGACCAGTTGAAGGATGCCTTCGAGCGCGGGTTCTCGCCGCGCGTCGGGCGCGGCGACGTGCGGGCCGCGGTGCTCGCGATCCTCGCCGAGAAGCCCATGCACGGCTACCAGATCATCCAGGAGATCGAGGCGCGCAGCGACGGCGGGTGGAAGCCCAGCCCCGGATCGGTCTATCCGACGCTGCAGCTCCTCGCCGACGAGGGTCTGGTGGCGGCGGAGGAGTCGAACGGCAAGAAGACGTACTCGCTCACCGAGGCGGGCCGCGCCGAGGCGGCAGCCGCCGACGGACAGTCCGCTCCCTGGGAGGCCTTCGGCGCCCGCGACACGGGGCGCACCAGCGCACTGCCGAAGGCGGGTGCGAAGCTCGCGCAGGCGGCCGCTCAGGTCGGACGCGGCGGCACGCCCGAGCAGGTGGCGCAGGCCGTCGAGGTGCTCGACGAGGCGCGGCGTAAGCTCTACTCGATCCTCGCCCAGGACTGACGGGCCGGCCGGGCGCCGGCGCACGACGTCTACCGGCGCGCACGGATCGCAGACATCCCTGATCACCCGATCCGCACCGCCGAGGAGCTTCGATGGCCGACGTCGCGAATCCGCGCGCCCGCTATCGCCGGATCCTGAGGTTCGCCGGGCGCTACATGGTTCAGGCGTGGTGGTTCGAGTTGGTCCTGCCGCGGTTCGGGCTGGGTGCACTCGCCGCCCGCGGACGCACGCGCCGACTGCGCACCATCGCGCGCCGCTTCCACGTCCTCGCGGTCCAGTACGGCGGCCTCATGATCAAGGTCGGCCAGTTCCTGTCGTCGCGCCTCGACGTGCTGCCGCCCGAGATCACGAAGGAACTCGAGGGCCTTCAGGACGAGGTGCCCCCTGTCGCGTTCCCGGCCATCCGCGAGCTCGCCGAGATCGAGCTCGGGGTGCCGCTGAGCCGTGCGTTCGAGTGGGTGGATGAGACACCCGTCGCCGCGGCATCCCTCGGTCAGGCGCACCGCGCACGGCTGACGCCCGCCGACGCGCTCGAGACCGGGTTCGCCGACGTCGTCATCAAGGTGCAGCGGCCCGGCATCGAGGCGATCGTCGACGTCGACCTCGCGGCGCTCCGGCGCGTGGCCGGCTGGCTCAGCCGGGTGAAGATCGTGCGCGACCACGTGGATCTGCCGCAGCTGGTCGAGGAGTTCGCGCACACGAGTCGCGAGGAGATCGACTATCTCCACGAAGCGCAGAACGCCGAACGGTTCGCGGCCGACGTCGCCGGCGACGCACGCGTCGCCGCCCCCGAGATCGCCTGGGAGCGCACCACGCGCCGCGTCCTCACACTCCAGGACGTCACCGCGATCAAGATCAACGACATCGAGGGGCTGCGGGCCGCGGGAATCGATCCCGCCGCGGTCGCAGTGGAATTCGCCGATGTGATGTTCGATCAGCTGTTCCAGCGGGGCTTCTTCCACGCCGACCCGCACCCGGGCAACATCTTCGTCACTCCGGTCGTCCGTCCCGCCGGCGACACCCGTCACCCGTGGACGCTCACCTTCATCGACTTCGGGATGATGGGCGAGGTTCCCGACACGCTGCGGCACAGTCTCCAGCAGCTGGTGATCGCGGTCGCGTCACGCAACACCGGGCAGATGATCGACAGCATCCGTGCGGTCGGCGTGCTGCTGCCCTCCGCCGACACCATCGAACTCGAGCGGGCCATGACCGCGCTGTTCGCCCGGTTCGGGGGGATGGGCTTCGCCGAGCTGCAGAAGGTCGACCCGCGCGAGTTCCGGGACTTCGCCAAGGAGTTCGGCGACGTCGTCCGGTCGCTGCCGTTCCAGCTGCCGGAGAACTTCCTGCTGATCATCCGCGCGGTGTCACTGACGAGCGGGATGTGCAGTTCCCTCGACCCGTCCTTCAACGTGTGGGATGCCGTCGAGCCCTATGCCGATCGCCTCCTGCGGGACGAGCGGGGCAACGTGGGAAGAGCCGTCGTGCGGGAGGCGACGTCGATGGCCGGTGTGGTCGCACGGCTGCCGCGACGGCTTGACGACATGGTCACGCGCATCGAGGACGGGCGGCTCGTCGCCGACGTGCCGAAGCTCGACAGGTGGCTGAAGCGACTCGAGCGGATGGGCCGCCGCGTGGTCTCGGCCGTGCTGTTCGCGGGGCTGCTGATCAGCGGTTCGGTGCTGCGTGCGGAGGACCTCACGATCGGCACCGTCCTGATGATCGCCTCCCTCCTGCCGCTGCTGCATGCGCTGTTCGCCGGGTTCTCCGGCGGGCGCGGCCCGCACGACTGATTCAGGGTCGGCCTCCGCCCTGGTCGGATGCCGCGACCCCGCCTAACGAATCTTCCGCGTACGCGCAACCCCGGGACGTGCGCGCCGGGCTCTACGTACCGTGACGGCATGGCTACCGACAAGCGCGACCAGTACACGTTCACCAATCCCGCTGAGATGTATGCCGGCTTCGATCCGAAGAAGCAGCATCAGCCGGAGCCCGGTCTCGATGCCGAGCTCGAGCCCACAGCCGATCTGGGCGAGAAGACCTATCGCGGATCGGGTCGCCTCGCCGGTCGCAAGGCGCTCATCACCGGCGCCGACTCCGGCATCGGCGCGGCGACCGCCATCGCGTTCGCCCGGGAGGGCGCCGACGTGGCGATGTCGTATCTGCCCGAGGAGGAGAAGGACGCGCAGCGCATCGCCGGTCTCATCCAGGATGCCGGCGTCACGGCGCTGACGCTGCCCGGCGATCTGCGCGATCCGGAGTACTGCCGCGATCTCGTCGACCGGGCCGTCGACGGGCTCGGCGGCCTCGACATCGTCGTGAACAACGGCGGGAAGCAGATCTTCAACGAAGACCTGACGACCCTCGACGACCAGCAGTTCGACGACACGTTCAAGACGAACGTCTACGCGATGTTCTGGATCACCAAGGCCGCACTCCCGCACCTGACGCCCGGCTCCACCATCATCAACACCACCTCCATCCAGGCCTACCAGCCCTCCGAGATCCTCGTCGACTACGCGTCGACGAAGGCGACGATCAACGCCTTCACCAAGGCGCTGGCGCAGCAGCTCGCTCCGAAGGGGATCCGCGTGAACGCCGTCGCACCCGGACCCATCTGGACCCCGCTGCAGGTCACGGACGGACAGCCACAGGAGAAGATCGAGAGCTTCGGCGAGCAGACGCCAATGGGCCGCGCCGGTCAGCCGGCGGAGCTGGCTCCTGCCTACGTGTTCCTCGCGTCCGCGGAGTCGAGCTACGTCGCCGGTGAGACGCTCGCCGTGACCGGCGGTTCGCCGACGCCCTGACCGGCTCGGCCGGCGCCGCACTCGAGCGGCGCGACATGAGACAGGCGCGGCGGTCGCGGCATCCGTTCCTCGCGTGGCCGGCAGCACTCGACGGTCGATCCGTCGCCGCTGCTCCTTAGACTGCGAGGAGGGGCGGCCGAGCGCCGAACCGACAGACGAGCGGAGGAACGAAGATGCAGCTGGGAATGGTGGGCCTCGGCCGGATGGGCGGCAACATCGTGCGGCGGCTGATGCGGGACGGCCACGAGTGCGTGGTCTACGACGTGAGCACGGATGCCGTCGCCGGCCTGGTGACGGAGGGCGCCGTCGGTGCCGGCGACCTCAGCGAGCTCGTATCGCAGCTCGAGGCGCCGCGGGCGATCTGGCTGATGATCCCCGCGGGACTGACCGGCAGAGTCGTCGACGAGGTGGCCGCGCTGCTCGAACCCGGCGACATCATCATCGACGGCGGCAACTCCAACTATCGCGACGACGTCCGTCGGGCGGCGGCGTTGAAAGACAACGGCATCCACTACGTCGACGTGGGAACGAGCGGCGGGGTCTTCGGCCTCGAGCGCGGGTACTGCCTCATGGTGGGCGGGCCCGACGAGGCGTTCCAGCGGATCGAGCCGGTCCTGCGGACGATCGCTCCCGGCAGCGGTGAGGTCGGACGCACGCCCGGGCGCGCCGGTGACTTCGCGCCCGAAGAGCTCGGCTACCTGCACTGCGGGCCCTCCGGTGCGGGACACTTCGTGAAGATGGTCCACAACGGCATCGAGTACGGGGTCATGGCGGCGCTCGCGGAGGGCCTGAACATCCTCGAGCACGCGGATGCCGGGATCCAGGAGGCGGAGCACTCGGCCGAGGTCGCCCCGCTCGAGGAGCCGGAGTTCTATCAGTTCACGATCGACACCCCCAAGGTCGCCGAGCTGTGGCGGCGCGGATCCGTGATCTCGTCGTGGCTGCTCGACCTGACCGCCGCCGCGCTGCAGGGCAACCCGACGCTTGAAGGGCTGGCGGGTCGCGTGTCGGACTCGGGCGAGGGGCGCTGGACCGTGAAGGCCGCCGTCGACACGGGGGTTCCGGCGCCGGTGCTCGCAGCATCCCTCTTCGAACGCTTCGCGTCGCGCGGCGAGGACCAGTTCGCCAACCAGGTGCTCTCGGCCATGCGGCTGCAGTTCGGCGGCCACCAGGAGCTGCCCGCGGGCGACGTGCTCGAGGCCGGCGGACGCAAGTCGGAGTCGTCGAGCGGCGGGTCGGAGGCGTCAGCCGGCGGCCGGTCGTGAGCAAGGTCGATCTCAAGAAGTCGATCGCCGCATACAAGGCTCGGCGGGGGGCGTTCGAGATCGTCGACGTGCCCGTGATGGGATACCTCATGGTCGACGGTCACGGAGATCCGAACACGGCGGAGGCGTACCGGGACGCGGTCGCGGCGATCTTCTCGGTCGCCTACACGCTGAAGTTCTTGAGCAAGACCGAGCTTGGTCGGGACTACGTCGTGATGCCGCTCGAAGGACTGTGGTGGTCCGACGACATGGCGGCGTTCACGAACCAGCGCGACAAGTCGCGCTGGAGCTGGACGATGATGAGCCTCGTCCCGGAATGGATCGACACCGCCCATTTCGAGCGGGCGCGGGACGCAGCGGCCGCGAAGGGCGGCTCAACGGCCATCGATCGGCTGCGGATGACGGAGCTGGCGGAGGGCACATGCGTGCAGACGCTCCATGTGGGCTCGTACGACGACGAGGCGCCGGTGCTCGACGAGATGCACAGCCGGTTCATCCCGGAGGCGGGCCTGCGCATGCGCGGGCTCCATCACGAGATCTACCTCACTGATCCGCGGCGCTCGGCTCCCGAGCGGCAGCGGACGATCCTGCGTCAGCCGGTCGAGCAGGCGCAGCCTGCCGATCCGGCCGGGTGAGGGCAGGAAGACTGTCGGCAGTCAGCCGGGGCCGAAGTGATCGGCCCCGGCTGACGACAGATCAAAGCGGCCGGATGTTGGCGGCCTGCATGCCCTTCGGGCCACGCTCGGCGTCGAATTCGACCTTCTGGTCCTCGCGGAGCTCCTTGAAGCCCTCGCCGGTGATCGCGCTGAAGTGCGCGAAGAGGTCGGCCGAACCGTCGTCGGGGGCGATGAAGCCGTAGCCCTTCTCGGAGTTGAACCATTTCACGGTGCCAGTGGCCATCGTGTCTTTCCTTCTTTTTCGTGGGCCGTGTGAACGGCCGCGGGTGCCACTCGCGCGAGCGCGCAGTGGACGTGTGAGGCGCGCGTGAGGCGCGGGGGAGACGGTGTGCGAGGCGAAGGACGCAGCGACCGCGGCGGATGCCTGCGGGTGCGTCGAGTGCACGCCGAGGGGCGAGCCGAGGGCGCTCTGCGCCTCGAAACCGTGCGAGCCGACAGCGACGAATCCCGCGTACTCGCCGGCGGCGGTCGCGACGAAGACGTCGGCGTCGGCCTGGTGCCAGTCGAGCAGGAGTTGTGCCGGTGCTGCGGTGGAAGTGACGGAGGTCAAAAGTTCTTTCAGAAGGTGCGCGTCCGCGGGGCGGAAGAGGCACGGAAATCGATGGGAGTGAAACCGCACTCGGCGGTGGACGTCGGAAGCTCTGCATTCCTCGTTGATGGCAGAGGATGTCGACAAAACAGCCCGATCGGGCGTTCCAGCGTAGCACGGCCGTCTGTGCGCCGGCGACGCGTCGGTGAGGAACTGTGGAGCGGAGCGCGATGGGCTGCGGCCTAGGTCTCGTGGCCGCCCGCAGACCCGCCCGCCGGGGGCGTCGCCGCACCCGGGGCCTTTCCGGTGGCCGGAGGCGTCTCGGCGCCGTCGCGGGGACTGCGTGAGATGAGATTGGTCGCCCAGCGCTCGTTGAACCCCGCCAGGAAGCCCACCGAGCCCCAGAAGAACCAGCTCTCGACGCGGCCGTCGGGAATGACGAACATCGTGGCCGCCAGGATCCCGCTCTTGAGCAGGAAGACGACGGCGGCGGCGAAGAACCACCCGAGGAAGATGCGGTAGCGCGCGGCCCCACCGGCCGCGACTTCGATCGGCAGATCGTTCAGCTTGTGCATGCGCAGCAGGACGCTGACGCACGCTCCGGCGGCGCCCGCGCCGACGGCGACCAGGACGTCGCGCAAGGCGTCGGCCTGTTCCGGCGGGATGGGACCTTCCCGCCAGAGCGTGATCACGGCCGCACCGCCGCCGGCGATCACTCCGAGGGCGACGAAGGTCAGGATCACTCCGCTGAGGAGGCCCCGCGCATATCTGCGCCGGGCGATCTCGCCTTCGCGCCGCTTCAGGAAGTCTTCCGCGTAGACGAGCCGGGCATCGAGCGCCGCGATGTCCGACGCCGACGATCCGGGGCGGGCGAAACCATGCGCTGCGATACGCACCGCCTCGTGGACCAGTTCGTCGAGTGTCGCGATGTCGTCGCCGCGCAGGACGAACCGACCACGCAGAAGCACCTCGTCGAGCCGCCCGAACTGGCGTGGCGCCGACGCGGCGACCTTGCGCGCTGCGGCACGGAAGTCGGCGTCGTCGCTGCGCAGCAGACCGGTCGCCGGCTCCTTGACGGCGGCGCGCTCCCGCTCGGCGGCGCGCGACCTCGCGGTGTTGGGGATGCGGGCCACCTGGATGGTCAGCCACGTCGCCCACGACGTGTCGCCGATCCATCGAGTGCCCGAGGGGGCTTGCGCTGCGTCAGCCACCACGACTCCTCTGCTCGCGCCGCGCACGCGCGTGGCGATGCTGAGAAGAGAGGACGGAGCGAGCCTCAGATACACCGCCCGCGGCGGCAGGCTGCGGCGGTCGTGGGCCGGGGGGAGCGGCAGAAAGAGGGATGCCGCGACCCGACGGGTCGCGGCATCCGTTCTCGTCTCGCGGTGAGCTGCCCGCTCAACCTCGAGACGTCGTCATCACGCGGTGGCGTCCGCGCGCTTGGGCAGCACCCAGCCGGCACGCGGGAAGTGGCACGTGTACCCGTTGGGGATGCGCAGCAGATAGTCCTGGTGCTCCGGCTCGGCCTCCCAGAACGGGCCGGCGGGCTCGATCGTGGTGACGGCCTTGCCCGGCCAGAGTCCCGACGCGTCGACGTCGGCGATGGTCTCGCGCGCGACCTCCTCCTGCTCGGGGGAGAGCGGGAAGATCGCCGAGCGGTAGCTCGAGCCGATGTCGTTGCCCTGGCGGTTCAGGGTCGACGGGTCATGGATCTGGAAGAAGAACGCCAGGATGTCGCGGTACGTCGTCTTGGTGGGATCGAAGACGATCTCGACGGCCTCCGCGTGCCCCGGGTGCTTGCGGTACGTCGCGTGCGCGTTCTCGCCGCCGGTGTAGCCCACACGGGTGCCGAGCACGCCGGGCTGACGGCGGATGAGGTCCTCCATCCCCCAGAAACAGCCGCCGGCGAGTACTGCCGTCTCGGTGCCGGGGGTGCGGGTGATCTCGCCGGTGTCGAAGGGACCGCTGGTCATGATGCGTGCTCCTGGTTCTCGGTGGTGAAGAGGTGTCGGTAGGCGCCGTAGCCCTCGTCCTCGAGCGAGGAGAGGGGTACGAAGCGCAGTGAGGCCGAGTTCATGCAGTATCTCAGGCCGCCCGCCTGACGGGGGCCGTCGGGGAAGACATGGCCCAGATGGCTGCCGGCGCCCGACGAGCGCACCTCGGTGCGCGGCAGGAGCAGCTTCCAGTCCTTCTTGGTCTCGACGGCGTCGGGCTCGATCGGCTTGGTGAAGCTGGGCCACCCGGTTCCGCTGTCGTACTTGTCGGTCGATGAGAACAGCGGCTGGCCCGAGACGACGTCGACGTAGATGCCGGGCTCGTGGTTGTTCCAGTACTCGTTGCGGAAGGGCGGCTCGGTGCCGTCCTCCTGCGTGACGCTGTACTGGGTCGGGGTGAGGCGGCTGAGCGCCTCGGGAGTCTTGCGGTAGTCGTTGCTCACGATTCCTCCTGGATCGACGTCGCTGGCTGCGGCGTCATAGGAGGAGAACGGATGCCGCGCCCCTTTTGGTCCCGCGAAGCTGGGAGCGGGCCGTGAGTTCCCGGGGTCGCAGGGGCAGAATCGGGACATGGCGACACGGCTGCTGCTGATCTCCGACACCCACATCCCCGGGCGCGCGCGGCGGCTTCCCGATGCGGTGCTGCATGCGGCCGATGCGGCCGATCTCGTGATCCACGCGGGCGACTGGGTCGCGGCATCCGTGCTCGACGAACTGCTGCAGCACGCCGACGTACTCGGCGTGTGGGGCAACAACGACGGCGCCGACCTGCGTGCCCGCCTGCCGGAGGTGGCGCGCCGCACGATCGAGGGCGCGCGGTTCGCCGTGGTGCACGAGACGGGCCCGTCGCAGCGGCGTGAGGCGCGCATGGAGGCCGCGTTCCCCGACACCGAGGTGCTGGTGTTCGGCCACAGCCACATCCCGTGGGACACGCAGACGCCCGGTGGTCTGCGGCTGCTGAACCCGGGATCTCCGACGGACCGCCGCCGTCAGCCCGTGCACACGATGATGACAGCCGAGGTGGACGCCGGCGAGCTGCGTGACGTGCGGCTCGTCGAGGTCACTCCCGCTCGACCAGCCTGACCCGGGCTACGACGAGCCCGGCGACCAACCCGCCGAGCCCGCCCGCGGCCATGTCGCCGATCGTGTCCTGGTAGCTCACGAAGATACTGGGATCGACGAAGGTCCTGCCGATCCACTCCGCCATCTCCCACACCGCGCTGAGCGCGAGGCCGAGGCTCGTGACGAGGACGATCGGGGTCGCCCGCCGGGTGCCGGCGGCGAGAGGAAGCGGCACGACCGCCAGCCTGGCCAGCAGGAGGTAGGCCATCGCGGCAAGGGCGCCCGTGCATGCGAAGTGCACGACGAGGTCCCAGGAGGGCACCGTCTCGTAGAGGTGCAGCACATTGCTCCAGGCCGCGACGAGCACGGTGAGGCAGAAGACGACGTCGAACGTCGGGCGCACCCCGACGAACCGCGGGACCACCAGCGCCAGCAGCGACAGTGCCAGGATTCCCGCATCCGATGGCGCCCACCAGACGAAAGCCGCCGCGACGCTGAGCGGACCGAGCAGTCGCACGGCGTCTGCGACCCACTCCGCGACGCCGTGCGACGGCCGGAGGAACCGGGCCTTCACGCGGCGGTCCGACCGGAAGCGATGGTCACGACCGCCTGGACCGGCAGGTGGTCGGACGGCCACACCCCGCCGTGACGGAAGGTGTTGATGCCCGCGCTCGCCACCTGTACATCCGGCGTGACGACGATCCAGTCGATGCGGGGCCGCGAAGGCCGCGGCGCGCGGTAGCCCGCGAACGTGCCGACGGATGCCGTCAGCCGGCGCGCCGCGGCGGTCCAGGCGTCCTGCAGTCCGCTGTCGTCGAGGAGCGCCCGCAGGGTCCGTGAACCCTCACCCGCGTTCAGATCGCCGGTGAGGATGCTCGGGCCATGGCCGACCATCTTCTGGAGCGCATCGACAGAGCGCACGCGCGAGCGCGGCGAGAAAGGGTCGAGGTGGGTGTTGACCGCGGTGAATGCGGCGCCGGTGCGGCGGTCGCGGAAGCGGGCCGTCACCAGGATGCGGGGGATGAGGTTGCCCCACGAGCGGGAGCCGGCTTCGCGCGGCTGATCCGACAGTGCGGCCTGATCCCAGTCGACGAGTTCGAGCCGCTCGGCGTCGAAGAAGATCGGACAGCCCTCACCGCTGCCGCGCGGACCATGCCCGCGCCCTACGAACCGGTAGGCCACACCGAGCGCGGCGCGCACGGCGTCCGCTTGGTCCGGCATCGCCTCCTGCACGCCGACCAAGGTCGGCTGCTCCTGCCGCAGCAGCGCCCGGACGGCGGGAGCACGATGCCGCCAGCGATCCGAGCGCCTCCAGGTCACGCCGTTCATCCGGCGCCGGATGTTGAGCGTCATGACGTGCAGGGAGGGCGGCTCGACCGGGCCGACGAGCGACCCGCTCGACCGCTCCCCGACCACTCCTTCTCGTCGCCGCAGCATCCCCCACGGTACGCAGAGCAGGGTGTGCCGCGGCAAGGGCTTGCGCTGAGGCGGTCTCTGCGTGAAGCGGGCGCTCAGGCGGAGCCCAACCCGCCGCTCAGCCGCCCGTGGAATGACGCCGAAGCATCGGTCATGCCCTCGAGCACCACGGTGGTGCCGCGCTGCTCGTACTTCGTGACGATCGCATCCAACGCGGCGACCGTCGAGGCATCCCAGACATGCGTGCGCGACAGGTCGATGACGACGTGGGCAGGATCGGCGGCGTACTCGAACTGCGTGGTCAGGTCGTTGCTGGAGGCGAAGAACAGCTGGCCGTCCACCCGATACCGGGCGGTGTCGCCGTCGACGGTGCGGCTCACGCTGGTGAAATGGGCGACCCTGCGGGCGAACAGCACCATCGCGGTGAGCACGCCGAGCACCACGCCGATGGCGAGGTTGTGGGTCCAGACAGTGGCCACGACGGTCACGAGCATCACGGCGGTCTCACTGAGCGGCATCCGTCTCAATGTGGAGGGACGGATGCTGTGCCAGTCGAAGGTGGAGACCGACACGAGGATCATCACGGCCACGAGCGCTGCCATCGGGATCAGCCCGACGATGTCGCCGAGGGCGACGACCAGGATCAGCACCCAGACTCCCGCCAGGAACGTCGAGATGCGGGTGCGGCCGCCCGAGGTCTTGACGTTGATCATCGTCTGGCCGATCATCGCGCAGCCGCCGGTGCCGCCGAAGAAGGCGGAGGCGATGTTGGCCACGCCGAGGCCCCACGCCTCGCGGGTCTTGCGCGAGCGGGTGTCGGTGATGTCATCGACGAGCTTGGCTGTCATGAGCGATTCGAGAAGGCCGACCAGGGCGGCGGCGAACGCGTAGGGCGCGACGATCTGCAGTGTCTCCCACGTCAGCGGCACGTTGGGGATGAGGAGCTCCGGCAGGCTGCGGGGCAGCTCGCCCTGGTCTGCGACGTTCGGCACGGCCGAGAGGCCGAACCCGACGACCGCGGCGGTCAGCAGCACGATCGCGATGAGCGGGGCGGGAACCGCGCGGGTGATGCGCGGCCAGACGAAAAGGATGACGAGTCCCACCGCCACCAGCACGTACACCGCCCACGGCACATCGATCAGCTGCGGCACCTGGGACAGGAAGATCAGGATGGCCAGGGCGTTCACGAATCCGACCATGACGCTGCGGGGGATGAACCGCATGAGCCGGGCGACTCCCAGCACCGCGAAGAGCACCTGGATCACGCCGGCGAGAACGATCGTGACGATCAGGTAGTCCGGGCCGTACTCCCGGGCGACCGGCGCGATGACGAGCGCGACCGCGCCCGCGGCGGCGGTGATCATCGCGGGGCGGCCGCCGGTGAACGCGATGACGACCGAGAGCACGAACGACGAGAAGAGGCCCACGCGAGGATCCACGCCGGCGACGACCGAGAACGCGATCGCCTCGGGGATGAGCGCCAGCGCCACGACCAGTCCGGCGAGCACCTCGCGCGTCAGCAGCCGCGGGCGGCGCAGCGCCTGCAGCACCGTCGGCTCGATGCGATAGCGATCAGCGGATTCCGCGACGGTGGACACGGGTGAAGACTCTAGCCGTTGGGCGACCGGACTCCGGGGCTGCCCCGTACTCGACGGCCCGTACCCAACAGTCCCGCGGATCTCAAGGGCCTGCCCGGCAGGCGGGGCGCCCGGCAGACTCGCGGCATGGAATCCCTTCGCCTTCCTGCCCACCCGCATGCCGTGGCATGCGGCATCCTTCCCCACCCGAAGGGGGAGCGATGAAGATCACCGATACCAGCGACCTGTGGTGGAAGAGCGCGATCATCTACTGCCTCGACGTCGAGACCTACCTCGACACCGATGGAGACGGGGTCGGCGACATGCAGGGCCTCGCGCAGCGGATCGACTACCTCGCACAGCTCGGCGTGACGTGCCTGTGGCTCATGCCGTTCTACCCGACGCCCGACCGCGATGACGGGTACGACATCACGGACTTCTACGGGGTCGATCCGCGGCTGGGCAACCACGGCGAGTTCGTGGAGATGATCCGCACCGCCCACGACCGGGGCATGCGGGTGATCGTGGATCTGGTCGTCAACCACACTTCGGACCGCCATCCGTGGTTCCAGAAGGCGAGACGGAGTGTCAACTCGCCGTACCGGGACTACTACATCTGGCGCGACGAGGCCCCGCCGAAGGGCCAGAAGAACCCGGTCTTCCCGGGTGAGGCCGACGGTGTGTGGTCCAAGGACGAGGCATCCGGCCAGTGGTACCAGCACAGCTTCTACGAGCATCAGCCCGACCTGAACATCGCCAACCCCGCGGTGCGCGACGAGCTCGCACGCGTGATCGGCTACTGGCTGCAGCTGGGCGTGTCGGGGTTCCGGGTCGACGCGGTGCCCTTCCTCCTGGAGATGCCCCCGGGGGCCCACATCGCGGACCCGCACGAACTGCTGCGCGACTTCCGCCGCTTCCTCCAGCGCCGCTCGAGCGAGGCCATCCTGCTGGGCGAGGTGAATCTTCCGTACGAGCAGCAGGTCGCGTACTTCGGCGGCGGTGACGTGAGCGAGCTCTCGATGCAGTTCGACTTCGTCGGGATGCAGGCGTTCTACCTGTCGCTCGCACGGCAGGATCCTGCTCCGCTCATCGCCGCGCTGACCTCTCGACCGGCGCTCCCCGACGACGTGCAGTGGGCGAATTTCCTGCGCAACCACGACGAGCTCACCCTCGACAAGCTGACCGACGCCGAACGCGAGGAGGTCTTCGAGGCATTCGCGCCCGACGAGCGACAGCGCGTGTTCGGCCGCGGCATCACGCGCCGGCTGCCCCCGATGCTCGGGGACCCGCGACGGATCCGCATGGCCTACAGCCTCCTGTTCACGCTCCCCGGCACGCCGGTGCTGTTCTACGGCGAAGAGATCGGCATGGGCGAGAACATCGACATCCCCGGGCGCAGCGCTGTGCGCACCCCCATGCAGTGGACGGCGGAGAAGAACGGCGGGTTCTCGCAGGCGGCGCCGTCCCGGCTGGTCGCACAGCCGCCGGGCGACGGCTACGCACCGCAGCACGTCAACGCGGCCGATCAGATCGAGGACCGCGCGTCGCTGCTGCACTTCTTCCGTGACCTGATGTCGCGGTACCGCATCTCGCCGGAACTGGGATGGGGCACGTTGGAGGTGCTGGAGCAGCCCGTCGACGCCCTGCTGGTGCACTCCCTGCGCGCTGACGTCGGGCGGATGGTCGCGATCCACAACTTCGCCGACGTGCCCGCCACGACGAGCTTCTCGCTGAGCGACGAGCCCGACGGCACGCGTCTCGTGGATCTGCTGGGCGCCGAGCGCATTCCTCTCGACGAGCGCGGTCGGGTCGAGCTCGAAGTCCCGGCCTACGGCTATCGCTGGCTGCGGGTGTCGCGGCCGGGCGACGGTCGCGTGTCGTAGCCGCGGCTCCGGCTCCTCTCGGCGCGGGGCGGCGCGCTCACGACGTGCCCGGCATCGGGCGCGCCGCCAGCACCCGACGCAATACGCGGCGCGTCCAGCGCACCGGCGGAAAGTCGCGAGGAAGGTGCACGAGCACCGTGCGCAGGCCGCGAGCGGCGCGACGGCCGAACGCCTGGCCTGGCGCGAACGGTCGCATCGACATCCCCATCCGTGCGGCCGGGAGCCAGCGGATCCGGCCCCGTTCGCCGAGGTGGAACGAGAGGTCCATGTCGTCGTGCAGCTCGGCATCGCGATGAACGGACGAGCGGATGCCGAGCCATGCCTCGCGACGCAGGCCCAGGTTGGATCCGAACAGCGGGAGGTGGCCGAGCGTCGGGATCATGACGGCGGCGTACGCGCCCAGATAGAGCGTCGCCAGAGGCACGCGCAATGCCGGCGGGCCATCGATGAACCGGGCGCCTCCGGTGAACGCCGAGACGTCGGGGCGGGCCGCGAACGCCTCCGCCATGGCGCGGGTCCATGACGCGTCGGGCACGCAGTCCGCGTCGAGCCGCAGGATGATGTCCCCTTGCGCAGCGTCGTACCCGGCGGCGCTCGCCGCAGGGATGCCTGGGGTGTCGCAGCGGACCAGGCGGGCGCCGAACGCGCGCCCGACGCGGGCCGAGGCATCCGTCGATCCGTTGTCGACGACGACGATCTCGTCGGCCGGGCGCGTCTGCCGAGCGAGGGCCCGCAGGCAGCGCGCGAGCTCGGTGTCGTCGTCCTTTACGGGGATCACCACCGAGATCCGCAGGGTGTCGGGCATGCTCAGATTCCACCGGTGCCGGCGCCGGGGGAGAAGGGTCTTGACTCCCGCGGCGCAGATCGGCTGTGATGTGCAGCTTGTCGACCGACCGATCTGCCCGGTTAACAGGTCAGTGCCTGCCGTGTCAATGGCCACGGTCCGATCCATCCTCATGCCTAGGCTGGCAGAGCAATACAAAGCAGTGCCGTGCGAAGCGGTCGAGTATCGGCGTTCGGGTCGCCGTGCTGACTCCCGTGAACGTGCTGATGGTCCCGGTGGGAGGGCTACCCACCGGGACCATCGCTGCGTCCAGAGGTCGTCTGCGCCCGTGCCCGCGGCATCCGCGCGGGATTATCCTGGCGTGGTGCACCGGATCTTCACGACGAGCTTCGCCTCGGTCTATCCGCTCTACGTGACCAAGGTGGAGCGGAAGGGGCGCACGCAGGAGGAGCTCGACGAGGTCATCGAGTGGCTGACGGGCTTCGACGACGGCCGGCTGAGGCAGCACATCGACGAGCACACGACGTTCGAGGACTTCTTCGCCGACGCCGACCTGAATCCGAACGCCTCGCTGATCACCGGCGTGGTGTGTGGCATGCGCGTCGAGGAGATCGAGGACCCGCTGATGCAGAAGGTCCGCTACCTCGACAAGCTGGTCGACGAGCTGGCTCGCGGAAAGGCGATGACGAAGATCCTCCGCAGCGCCTGAACATCACGAAGCGGACAGCAGCGAGGGGCCCGCGACGGTGGCGGTGACCTCCACGCCGTCGAGCCAGCGCCTCACACGGCCCGAGGCATCGATGACCATCCCGGTCGTGCGGGCCGCCCGCGAGATCCACCGCAGGTCGGCGAAGCCGGCGACGACCGCCGCGGTCGCCCACACGTCGGCGCGCACGAGACTGTCCGCCACGACGGTCGCGGATGCGACGTCCCGCGCGGCACGCCCCGATCTCGGGTCGATGATGTGGGAGCCGCGCTCCGCGAGCCCCGAGGTGGCGACGGCACCATCGCGCACCCTCACCGTGGCGAGCACCCGGGAGCGGTCGGCCGGGTCGGCGATCGCCACGTTCCAGGCCCAGTCCGCCCCGACTGCCGTGAACAGCTGCATGTCGCCGCCGGCATTCACACCGACCGCGACGGCTCCACGGTTCTCCAGCAGCGGGGCGAGGTGCGCGCGTGCCGCGCGCTCGATCGACCATCCCTTGACATAGCCGGTCGGGTCGAAGACGCCGGACCACATCGCGCTGAACAGCCCTCCCGTCTCGGCTTCCGCCTGCGGACAGCCGCGAGCGACCTCGGCGACCCAGGGAGAGGCATCGGCCATCGCCAGCTCGCCCCGCGCGATCCGCAGGATGTCGGAATCGTCGCGATAGGGCGAGAAGACCCGGTCGACCGTGCGCAGTTCGTCGAAGCACGCGGCGACCGCGGTGTCGAACGCGCCGGCGTCGACCTCGCCGATGAGATGCACGCTGATCGCGGTGCCCATGATCTCGGCCACCTCCACGCGCCGACCGTGCACCGTCACGATGACGCCTGGTCGATGGCGCTCTGCAGCGACTGGAGATAGCCCTCGCTGGTGTAGGTGGCACCGGAGACCATGTCGATCTCGGCCGACTGGGCGTCGGTGGTCTCCGACATCAGAACGGGAAGCGCGCGCTGATTGATCTGCCGATCGCGGGAATTGCTCGACGGGTAGTCCGGCACCTGGACATCGGTGATCTGCCCGTCCGACACGGTGATCTGAACCTGAACCGGCCCGAAGCGCGTGTTGGTCGACGCGCCGGTGTACGTGCCGTCGGTGAGTCCGGTGCCTGTGGACTCGGATGCCGCGCCGGAGCCGGTGCTGCTCGACCCGGTGGAGGCGGAACCTGTGGAGTCCGCGGTGCTGCCGCTGCCGGCGCCGTTGTCCGAACCGCTGTCGGCTGCGGAGCCCGTGGTGCTCGACGTGGTCGTCGATGAATCGGCGGCGAGCGGCGTCGCCGACTCGATGTGCGACGTGCGATAGCTGAACAGCAGCACGAGGCCGCTGACCGTGGCGAGGAGTGCGTAGAGGATCTTCTTCATGGCGGCTTCCTGTCGGCTCGTGGCGGTGTCTCGGACGACTCAGAGGGAGAAGGACTCGGTATGGATGCGTCCGGCGACGACACCTGCTGCCCGCAGGTCCCTAGTCACGGCGTCCATCCACGGCTGCGGACCGCAGACGAAGACGTCGTACTCCTCGAGGTCGGGTACGAGATGCCGGAGGGCGTCGGGGCCTCTCCACGCGGCGTGGGACGCCGGCAGCCACCGCTCGGCGGAGGGTGCCCGTGGCCCGTCGAGCGGCAGATGGCGGATGCCGCGATCGCGCACCAGCGCCGCGATGGCTGTGGAGCGCAGAGCGGCGGCGAGAGCCGAGTCCCGCGTCAGCAGGATCGCGTCGCCGGGCGCGTACGGCTCGGACTCGAGCAGCGACACCAGCGGGGCGACGCCCGCGCCGGCGCCGATCAGAAGCAGCTTGCGACCTCGGCGCTCGTCGCCCGTCATGCGGCCGTACGGACCTTCCACGAGCACGCGCGTGCCCGAGCGCAGTGCGGTGAGCCGTGTCGTGCCGTCGCCGACGACGCGGGCCGAGATCGTCAGCCGGTCTGCGCGGGGGGCCGCCGAAAGCGAGAAGGGATGGCCGCGCGACCAGCCGGGACCGTCGAGAAAGCGCCAGACGAAGAACTGCCCCCCGCGAACGCCCAGCCGGGCGAGTCCGCGGCCGCTCACATGGACGGTCACCCCGCCCGTGCCATCGGCCTCGACAGCCGCGACCCGCAGATCGTGGCGCCACGACCGCGCCGCGGGAACACCGAGCCGGAACACGAGGACCGCGGCCGCCGCGGCCGCCCACAGCGTCCACCAGTACACGGTGGCCCAGGGCGAGCTCGTGAAGTCCGCGCCGGTCCACAGCTGGTGGGGGAGCGCGATCCCGACTCCGACATAGGCGTACAGGTGCAGCAGGTGCCACGACTCGTACCGCAGCCGCCGACGTGCGCGCCGGATCGAGGTGACCGTGACGAGAAGGATCAGAAGCGTGCCGGCCGTCGCCAGCAGCATGCCCGGGTACTCCCAGACGAAGAGCCACAGTTGCAGGAACGGGTTGATCTGTGCGACCGCCGCGTATCCCGCCACGAGCAGCCCGATGTGCGCGAGCATCAGCCAGAACGACCAGAACCCGACGAGCCGGTGCATCCGCGTGATCGCGTCACGACCGAATCCACGCTCGAACAGCGGAACCCGCGCCATGAGCAGCACCTGGTAGAGCAGGAGATTCGCCGCCACCAGGCCGCATAGCCGGCCGATCGTGGTGAGAGCGTCGGAGCCGCCGGCGAGCGTCGCATCGACGCCGCCGCCGACGACCCAGAGAGCGGCGACGAACAGGCTCGTCAACCAGATGACGCAGATCGCCGAGGCATTCCACGCGGCGGTGCGGCGCGAGCGCGGCAGGACGGCCGACCGCTGCCGTGGCATAGCCGGTGCGGAAGGGGAGGCGATCGCCGCCATGATGTCTCCTTGCGGTCGGGTCGGGTCGGGCGGCCGGATCAGGAGCCGTCGGAGTCGTCATCCTGTCCCGGCGCGCCGCCGGGCCCTCCGTCGTGCCGGTCTCCGGGGCCGGGGCGTTCGTGCTCATCCGCGCCGTCGTCCGGCCACGCCGGCGCATTGCCGCCCTGGTTCCAGCCGGCGGGTCCGGCGGCCGAGGACCCCGCGCTGCTCGCGGCCCAACCGGTGCCGAAGCCGACGCCGAGGAGCAGGACGGCGGCGACCGCGGCACCGGTGACCTTGACCCAGGTGCGCCGCAGGAGCGGCGTCGCGCCGGCGTCGGCGGACGCGGGCGCACCGTCGGTCGTCGCGCCGGCGTCGGTGGACGGGGTCGCGGTGACGAGCGGCGGTTGCGGGGGGAGCGTCGTCGTCGGCTGCGACGCGGGTGCGGCTGCGCCGGGATCGGCTGTCACAGGACCGCCCGGCACGGCGTTCGCCGTGGGGTCGCCGCCGGCGTCCGGGGGCGTCGCGTCACGCGTGCCGTCTGCGTGGCCGTGTGTGCTGTCGTTGGTGCTGTCGGACATGGCGCCACTGTCCCGCGCCGGTTCCAAGAAAGCGCAAAGAGTCTGCCGATCTGGGCAGTCTCATAGCAACGTGAGGCCGGACGATCAGCGTGGAGTGCCCGGGCGATGCCGACCGACGGGCAGATCCACCAGGAACGTCGTGCCCCGCGGGGAGGTGTTCTCCACGCGAACGGACCCGCCGAACCGCGCCGCGACGTCGCGGACGAGCGCCAATCCCAGGCCGAACCCGCGACGCCCGTCAGGACCGACGGGCTCCGATGACCGAGCGAAGCGATCGAAGAGGCGTCGGCGATCGATGCCGCTGATGCCGCTGCCTTCGTCGACGACCCTGATCTCGACACGGTTGCCGTTCGGCCGGGCCACCACGCTGATGGTGGATCCGGCAGGGGAGTACCTCACCGCATTGTCGAGCAGTGCCATGAGCGCGCGGGTGAGCGAGGTCCGATCGGCCGCGACTTCCAGACCGGCGGGCGCCACAACGGCCAGGCTGACGCCACGCTCGACGGCTCGCGGCTCGATGACGGCGACCGCATCCTGCGCGGCTGCATCGACGGCGGCCAGCGCATGATCATCGGCCGCGTGCGTGACCGCATGCTCGGACGCCACGAGCAGATCGGTCAGGACGGCGTCCATCACCGCCGCATCGCGCCGAAGATCGGCGAGCACGCGGTCGAGGTCGCCGCCGCGCGCGGAACGATGCTGGGCCAGCTGGATCCTGCTCGTGAGCGTGGTGAGCGGCGTCCGCAGCTCATGGCTCGCGTCGGCGACGAAGGAGCGCTGCACCTCGAGGGCGTCGGCCAACGGCTGAGCGGCCCGTTTCGACGCCCACCATGCGATCAACCCGAGTGCGACGACGCCGAGCACTCCGACGAGGATCGCGACGGGGACGACGTCGTCGAGATCGATGACGCGATCACCCGGTCCGTCCCAGTCGCCACCGGCGGGACCGCCGTGCGTCGGCCCGTGCTCGGGGCGAGAGGTCGCGAACATGGTCGCGACGACGACTGTGGTGATGATCGCGACGACGGCGGCCGACGCGGCGGCCACCCAGGCGCCCGCACGCACCGAGGCCTGCTGTACGCGGCGACGATCGGCGGCCGTCGCCACCTCGGCCCGTCGGCCCGCCCGGCTGGTCACCGGGGAGTTCCGCTGCGGTATCCGCGTGCCCTGACCGTCTCGATGATCTCGGGCGTCGACTTGCGACGGATGTAGTGCACATAGGTGTCGACGGTCGTGGCCGAGCCGCCTGGGAAGACGTCGGTCAGGATCTCCTCCCGCGTGAAGACATGCTCCGGGCTCGAGGTGAGCAGCTGCAGCAGCTCGGATTCGGCATGCGTGAGGGCGATACGGCCGGCGGCCGGCGAGTAGAGCGCCTGAGAGGCGGGCGTGAAGACCCAGTCGCCGAGTTCACGGCGGTCGCCCGCGCCCCGGCCGCGCCGCAGCGCGCGCAGCCGCGCGCGGAGCTCTGCGAAGTCGAAAGGCTTGACGAGGTAGTCATCGGCGCCGGCATCGAGACCGCTGACCCGATCGTCCACCGCGCCGAGAGCCGTCAGCATCAGCGTGGGCGTGGCGATGCGCGCCGTCCGTATGGCGGCGACCAGATCGACGCCCGACATCCCCGGGAGTCGTCGGTCGACGAGGAACGCGTCGTAGCGGCGGGCGAGCGCGAGGCGAAGCCCCACTTCGCCGGTCTCGGCGTGATCGACGTCGTACTCATCGCTGAGCACCTCCCGCACGATCTCGGCGATGTCGGCCTCGTCCTCGACGAACAGCAGACGGGGCCGCGCGGTGACACCCGCGGCAGTGGGAACCGGCATGACGTCAGTCTCAGCCCGCAGGCTCCGCGGCGGGGCCTCCGTTCTGATGGAAGTCCTATGCGTCCGCTATGGGTGAGTTCATCCTGCTACGTTCGGAGCGGGTCGACCGAGGAGAGCAGCATGGAGCGCAGCAGCTGGGTGCTGGTGGATGGCGAGAACATCGACGCCACCCTCGGTGGATCGATTCTGGGCAGGAGGCCCCTTCCCGAGGAGCGTCCCCGCTGGGACCGCCTGCTGACGTTCATCTCCGAGCGGTGGGGGCGGCCGGCGAAGGGCCTGTTCTTCCTCAACGCGAGCTCGCACCTGCCCATGCCGTTCGTGCAGGCGCTGCTCGCACTGGGGTATCAGCCGGTCCCGCTGTCAGGGCCGGCCGACGAGAAGATCGTCGACATCGCGATCCAGCGCACGCTCCAGGCGCTCGCCGAACGCGACGACGACGTCGCTCTCGTCAGTCACGATCGTGACTTCGCCGAGGATCTCGCACGTCTCGCCACCGATGGGCGCCGGGTGGGCGTCGTCGCGTTCCACGAGTTCCGCAGCACGGAGTTCACCGGCATCCCCGGCGTCGAGTTCTTCGACATCGAATACGACGCCGCGGCGTTCGACGCCCCGCTGCCGCGGGTGCGCGTCATCCCGATCGAGCAGTTCGATCCGACCGACTTCCTGCGCTGACCCGCCGATCCGCTGACCGCGGGATCGACGGGATGGCCGCTGGCCGGCGCCTCAGCCGCAGGCCGGCTCAGTACCAGCCGGTCGACTGCGAGTGGCCCCAGGCGCCGCACGGGGTGCCGTAGCGACCCGAGATGTAGCCCAGGCCCCAAGCGATCTGCGTGGCGGGGTTCGTCTGCCAGTCAGCCCCCGCGCTGCCCATCTTGCTGCCGGGGAGCGCCTGCGGGATGCCGTAGGCACCGCTCGAGCGGTTGTAGGCCTGGTAGTTCCAGCCCGACTCCTTGTTCCACAGCGAGACGAGGCAGCCGAACTGGTCGTCGCCCCAGCCGTAGTTGCCGAGCATGGCGCGGGCGGTCGCCTGCGCGTCGGCCGGGCTGGTGCCGCCCACGGCCCCGCCGGTGGCGTACACCGGGCGGGGAGCGGACGAGCCCGAAGACCCCGACGACGACGACTTCTTCGCGGCGGCGGCTGCTGCTTCTTCTTCCGCAGCCTTCGCGGCGGCGGCGGCCGCCTCGGCCTCCTTGCGGGCCTTCTCCTCCGCCTCCTGCTGCGCCTTGAGCGCGATGGCGGCATCGAGGCGGCCACGCAGTCCCTGCGTCTGCTCGCTGACCGACGCGGTGAGGGTCGTCACGTCGTCCGCGAAGTCGGTCGTGTACATCGCCGGAAGCGCCTGCGCGCGCTGGAGCTGCACGACGGCGGTCTCGAGGGCCGACGTGTCGACGGTGGTGTCGGGCGTGCCGACGTCCAGACCCGACGCGGCGATGTCGGACGCGACGGTCGCCGCCGCCGTGACGGCGGCGCTCGCGTCGGTCACGGCCTGTTCGGCGGGGGAGGCCGACGGCACTTCCTCGGCGGCCGTCGACGGCGACGTCACGTACGACGCCAGCGCGAAATCGGTGAGCGATGCGGATGCCTCGGCCTGCGATGCGGGAGCCGCCGTGGTGAATCCGGCGGTGGCCAGCACGCCGATCGCGAGCGTCGCGACCAGCAGCACCGGGCGGCGGCGGAGGCGACGTTCGGCGCGGCGGAGAGTGCGGCGGGCGGGCAGGAGAGACGTGTGGTTGCGCATGAAAGTCCGGGTTCCGTATCAGCGAAATGCGCCATCGGGCGGCGCTCCGTGCCCGTTCGGGCGGGCACAAGTCCCCGAGTCTCCCCGGCGTTTCTGGACGGTTCCGGTGCGTTACCTGAACGTTACATGTGAGCGGATTGTTCGAAAAGGCCAGATCAAGAGGCCGCATCGTCCGTACGACGCCGCCGAGAAGTGCGCTCCTGACTACGATCGGAGGACCCCTGCACCGCTCTCGAGGAGGCTCGCCCGTGCCCTCACCCACCCCTTCTGTCACGCCCGGCGCTCTGGCGCATGCCGACGACCTCGCCGCCTTCGTGGCGGCGTCGCCGTCCAGCTTCCACGCCGCGGCGGAGGTCGCCGACCGGCTGGAGCGTGCCGGGTTCACCCGGCTCGACGAAGCGGTCGGCTGGCCCGCGCCTGCCGGCGGGAAGTTCGTGGTGGTGCGCGACGGCGCCGCGATCGCGTGGGTCGTACCGGCGGCCGCGAGCGCCACCACGGGCGTGCGGATCTTCGGTGCGCACAGCGACTCGCCGGGGTTCAAGCTGAAGCCGAAGCCGACGACAGGAAAGCTCGGCTGGCTGCAGGCGGGTGTCGAGATCTACGGCGGGCCGCTGCTCAACTCGTGGCTCGACCGTGAGCTCCGTGTCGCGGGCCGCCTCGTGCTCGACGACGGCACCAGCGTGCTGGCGTCGACCGGAGCGCTCCTCCGTCTGCCGCAGCTCGCGATCCACCTCGACCGAGAGGCGAACGACCATCTCGCGCTCGACAAGCAGTCGCAGACGCAGCCGGTGTGGGGGCTCGGATCCGCCGACTCCGCCGACATCCTCGGCGAGCTCGCGGCGCGCGCCGGTGTGGATGCCGCGCGCATCCGCGGCTACGACATCGTCACTGCGGACTCCGCGCCCGGCGCCACGTTCGGTCGCGACGACGTGTTCTTCGCCTCCGGCCGCCTCGACGACCTCGCCTCCGTGCATGCGGGCGTCGTGGCGCTGGAGCGTGCGGCCGAAGGCCACGATGCCGATCACATCGCGATGCTGGCGGTCTTCGACCACGAGGAGGTCGGTTCCGGCACGCGCTCCGGCGCCGCCGGACCGTTCCTCGCCGACGTGCTCGAGCGGCTCTGGCTGACGCTCGGCGCCGACCGCGAGCAGCAGCTGCGCGCGCTCGCGGCGTCCTGGTGCGTCTCCAGCGACGTCGGTCACTCCGTGCACCCCAACTACGCCGAGAAGCACGATCCCGTCGTGCAGCCGGTGCTCGGGTCGGGCCCGATCCTCAAGATCAACGCGAACCAGCGCTACGCCACGGATGCCGCGGGGGCGGCGGCGTGGAACGCGTGGTGCGCGGCGGCGGGCGTGACGAGCCAGGAGTTCGTCTCGAACAACGCCGTCCCCTGCGGCTCGACGATCGGCCCCATCACGGCGACGCGTCTGGGCATCCGGACCGTGGATGTCGGCATCCCGATCCTCTCGATGCACTCCGCCCGGGAACTCGCCGGCGTCAGCGACCTGTCGGACCTGGCACGCGTGGCCGAGACGTACTTCCGCGGTTGAGGCGGTAGGCGGACGAGCGTGGCGCTCGCCTGACACGTCCGAGCGCCGAGCGCAACCCCCTCCGCTGATCGCCGCCCGCGCGGGGAGGGTGTCGTGAGACACCCAGGAGGAGCGCATGAAGGCGATGACGTACCGCGGACCGTACAAGCTCCGCGTCGAGAGCAAGCCCGAGCCGAAGATCGAGCACCCCAACGACGCGATCGTGCGCGTCGAGCTGGCGGCGATCTGCGGATCGGATCTGCATCTGTACCACGGCATGATGCCCGACACCCGGATCGGCCACACGTTCGGCCACGAGTTCATCGGCACCGTCGTGCAGGTGGGCGGGTCGGTCGAGCGCCTGCAGGTCGGCGATCGGGTGATGGTGCCGTTCAACATCTACTGCGGCTCGTGCTTCTTCTGCGCGCGCGGCCTGTTCTCGAACTGCCACAACGTCAATCCCAACGCCACGGCGATCGGCGGCATCTACGGCTACTCCCATTCGACCGGCGGCTACGACGGCGGTCAGGCCGAGATGGTGCGCGTGCCGTTCGCGGATGTCGGACCATCGGTGATCCCCGACGACATCGCCGACGAGGACGCGCTGCTGCTCACCGACGCGTTCTCGACCGGCTACTTCGGCGCCCAGCTGGCCGACATCGCCGAGGGTGACACCGCCGTGGTGTTCGGCGCCGGTCCGGTGGGACTCGCCGCGGCGCGCTCGTGCTGGCTCATGGGTGCGGGACGCGTGATCGTCGTCGACCATCTGGGCTACCGCCTGCAGAAGGCCCGCGACTTCGCCTACGCCGAGACGGTCGCGTTCGCGCAGGTCGGCGACATCGTGCGGGAGCTGAAGCGGATGACGGACGGGCTCGGTGCGGATGTCGCCATCGACGCCGTCGGCGCGGAGGCCGACGGTCATGTGATCCAGCATGTGACGTCGGCGAAGCTCAAGATGCAGGGTGGGTCGCCGGTGGCGCTGAACTGGGCGATCGACTCGGTCCGCAAGGGCGGCACGGTGTCGGTCATGGGGGCGTACGGACCGATGTTCAGCGCCGTGCGGTTCGGCGACGCCATGAACAAGGGGCTGACGCTGCGGATGAACCAGGCGCCGGTGAAGCGCCAATGGCCACGCCTCTTCGAGCACATCCGGTCCGGCTACGTCCGGCCGAGCGAGCTGATCACGCACCGCATTCCGCTCGACCACATCGCCGAGGGGTACCACCTCTTCTCGACGAAGCTCGACGACATCATCAAGCCGGTCGTCGTCCCGGCGTCCTGACCCTCGAATCGGAGGAAGACATGCCGTACACCGCCAAGAAGCCCGGTTCCACGCCGACCCCCGACGAGCTGCGCGCCCGCATCCCCGGGTGGGGAGCCGACGCCGATCCGGCCGATCGGCCGGCGGTGCCGCGCGAGCAGCCCGGCATCCAGACCGGTGCGCACTGGGAGATGCCCGAAGACCAGGGCGGCCGCGGCGGCCGCGAGAAGTCCGTCGAGCACACGCGGCTGACGCCGGTGTTCGGCACGGCGCAGCCCCTGCACGGGCTGGCCGGCCGCGTGCGCCGCTACGCGTACGACACGTACAGCGAGGGCCAGACCGCCCACTGGCTCCTCCTGATCCTCGGCGATCGCATCGACTCCACCACCGCACACCTGACGTCGCTGTTCACACGACGGCCCGACGACCCGATCACGCAGAGCGGCATCCTCGGCGAGCGAGGCCACCGGCCGATCGCGTCGCGCTTCGGTCGCGGCCGTGCCGACCTGAAGCACGCGTGGCTCGATCCCCTTCTCGTGCTCGGACCCTGGCTGATCGCGGGCACGATGATCGTCATGCTGGGTCGCGCGATCGTGCGGCCCGCCGCCGGTCGGCGCAGCGCTCAGGGATGACGGCGGCTGTCGCCGCGGCTATCGGTCCAGCGTCAGGTACTGGTGCGTGAAGGCGATGGCCATGCCGCCCTCGCCGACACCGGCGACGACGCGCTTCACCGAGCCGGAGCGCACGTCGCCGACCGCGAACACGCCCGGAGCTGTGGTCTCCAGGGCGAACGGACGCCGCGCCTCGCCCCATCTGCCCGACTCGAGGGCGTCCGCCCCCGTGAGCACGAAGCCTCGTCCGTCGAGCGCGATCTCCGGCGGCAGCCAGGCGGTCTCGGCATCCGCTCCGATCATGACGAACAACACATCGACGTCGCGACGGCGCACGTCGCCGGTGCGCCGGTCGGCGATGTCAGCGCCCCGCAGGCTGTCGGCGCCGTGGAGCGCTACGACCTCGCTGCGCGTCTCGACCCGGATCGCGGGGATGGCCGAGATCTGGTCGATGAGATACCTCGACATGCCGGCCTCGAGCGACTCGCCTCGCACGAGCAGCGTGACCGTCCGCGCGTGGCGGCTGAAGAACAGCGCGGCCTGCCCGGCCGAGTTCCCGGCGCCGATGATGCAGACGTCGGCGCCCTGCGCGACGGCGGAGTCGCTGCGGGCGGCGCCGTAGTAGACGCCGCTGCCGAGGAATCTGCCGACGTCGTCGAGGGGGAGCGTGCGCCACACGACGCCGGTGGCGAGGATCACCACCTCGGCGCGGACGACATCGCCTCCGTCGAGTGTCAGCTGGTGCGTCGTCGGATCCAGTGCCTCGACCGTGCGCGTGACCACCAGCGCCGCGCCCAGGCGCTGGGCCTGCTTGAAGGCCCGGCTCGCCAGGTCGTCGCCCGAGATGCCGAACGGGAACCCGGTGTAGTTCTCGATCCGGGTCGACGTGCCGGCCTGCCCGCCCGGCGCGAACGTCTCGACGACGAGCGTGCGGAGCCCTTCCGCCGCGGCGTTCACAGCGGCCGTGAGACCGGCGGGACCGGCACCGAGGATGACGACGTCGTAGTCGCGCGCGGCCGGCGCCACGTCGAGTCCCACGGCGAGGGCGACCTCTCGCATCGTCGGGTTCTCGAGCCGTCGGCCATCGGCCAGCTCGAGGACGGTGTCGGCGGCGGCAGGGTCTGCATCCGCCGTCACGCTCTCGAAGTCGACCTGGTTGCGGGTCAGGAAGCCGCTCACGCGATGTGCTCGAGCGCTGCGCCCGTGGTGGACCAGTCGCACCCCGGGCTCGCGCTGCTCTGCGGCCATCGTCTGCAGGGAGTCGAGGTAGCGGCGTGCGAGGGTGGCCACTCGGTGCGGCACCGACGGGGCGAGCGCGGCGAGCGTGTAGTACACCGCGGGCTCGAGCTTCAGGACGCGCGTCGGTCCGGCGGCGCGGCCGCTGGCCGGGAACGGCGTGCTGAGCGTCATCGGCACCTCGCCGAAGAACCGGCCGGGCTGACGCGTGCCGATGACGCGCTCGTCGCCGTTCACGATCTTGGTGATCTCGGCGAGTCCCTCGACCACGATGAAGAGCGACCGCTCGTCGCCCTCGTGCGCGAAGTACTCGCCCGGTACGAGCCGGATGTCCTCGACGGCGCCGGCGAGGTAGACGAGGCCCTCCTCGGGCACCCCTTCGAACACGCGCATCGCGCGCAGGCCGTCGACGGTGATCATGCGGCTCCCCAGCCCCAGACGAGGTCGCAGGGCGTCCTCGGCGACGCGACGCGCCACGCGGCCGAAGCTACCGGCGTTGCCGAGCACGGGTCAACCCTGACCCCGCGCCGCGCCGGCGCTCGCGCGGGACACGAAGGCCTCCCGTTGCGCGTGCAGCGGGACCTGGAAAGGTCCACACTTCGCAGCGGGAGGCCTTCGCGACCGGCTTGTCTGTTCGAGGCGGAGATCAGCCCGGCAGGTGATCGCCTCCGTTCGCGTGGCCCGGCATCCCCGGGACACCGGCGTGATCGGGTGGGCCCGGCACTCCCGCGTGGCCGGGCGCGCGCCCGTGGCCGCCACCGGGCCGTGAGGGGTCGGAGAGTCCGCCGTGCGTGAGACTGAGGTGCGGTGCCGAATGGATCGTGGTCATCGCGCCTTCCTCGGCGAGCAGCGCGTCGAGCGTCGTCGAGGGGTAGTGGTTCGCTGCCAGCTCGAAGTAGCTCATGCTGTGGGCGGTCACGCCGACCGCTCGGAGGTAGTCGATCGTCCGCACATTGGCGAGCTTCGCGACGTCGCCGGTGTAGTAGGGGAAGCTCTCCGGGGCGGCGACCCAGGAACTCGCCGCATCGACCGCATCGGCGAGGCCGGTGCCGTTCGCGTTCACGTAGGAATGCACGTCGAACCCGTGGCCCTCGAGTGTCTCGGCCGTGAGCAGAAGCGGCAGCAGGGAGAAGTGCGTGTACCAGATCCCGTAGTCGCCCACGCCGTTGTTGCGTGTGACCTCCTCCGGCATGTGCCCGTTCGCGTCGATCTGATGCTCGATGAGCTCTGTGGACCGCGTGTACGCGGCCTCGATGGCCGCTGCGTCATCCAAATAGGCCGCGCTCGCCGCGGTCAGCTCGAGTGCCCAGCTGCCCCAGTTGTTCATGCGATGGAGGATGGACCCGGCGACCGGAGTCGCCGTCTCTGCGAGGAAGCCCGCGAAGGCGCGCTCACCCTCCTCCGACCACGCCGGCGTGCCCCGGAGCAGTTCGGCCGCGAACACGAACGCCGGGAAGTGGTAGCTGAACGCCAGCGCGGAGTCCTCGCTGGTGCGCACGCAATCGACCGTGCCCATCCACGCGTCGATGAACTCGGCGGCGTGCGAGCCGTAGCTCTCCTCGCCGGTGAGCCGGTACGCCAGCGCGAGCTCGTAAGCGGTGTTCGCGTCATTCTGCAGTCCGTCGCGGGCCGCCCGATGGGCGGTGGGGTTGTTGTAGAAGAACGGCACGAAGAAGACCTCGGGCGGTGCCGGCGTGCGCGCCATCCCGGCCGAGACGTCGGCCATGAGACGAGCGAACCCGGACGCCTGAGGCTCGACGCCGCGGCCCACGCGACGCGCGACCTCGGCGATGCGCTCCGTGCTGTTCAGCACGAGGCCGCGCTCGGCCCTCGCTGCGGGCTCACCCGACCACGCGATGCAGTCTGCCGGCGCCGGCTCGTCGCGTTCCGAGACGCCGGTCAACTCCACGGCGTCGACGACCATCCGAAGGTCGCGGTGCGCAGCGAGCGAGAAGCCGCCGCCGTCGAACGCGGAATCCGTCACCGAGAGCAGCGGCTGTGCTGCCCCGCCCAGCGCGACGTCCAGCCGGTCGCCGTCGAGCCGGGCTGTCACCGTCACCCAGTCGGCTCCCGGCCGTGCCGCCGTCGGTGTCGTGCCCAGGTACGTCACGGCCGAGTTGCCGGCCGCCTTGATCACCGCGAGCTCGCCGTTGTTGCGGACGAGGACGGTGTAGCCGGACTGCGTGTAGTCGTCGGTGGTCCCGGCGCGGTGCACGGTGAAGCCCGCCCACGCCGTCGCGCCCCCGCCTTCGGTGCGGAATGTCGCGGTCGCCGTACTGACGGGGGTGAGGCCGAGTTCGGTCAATGCCAGCACCGATCCGCGCGTCGAGCCCGGCGTCACGACTCGGGCGGCGCCGTCCGACGCCTGCCAGTCGCCGGCGGCGCTCGTCCACGCGCTGCTGAGCGTGTCGAAGTCGTCGCGGAATGTGCCATCCCCGCCGGTCTGCGCGAGCGCCGGCTGCGCCGCTCCCACCAACGCGAGCACGGCGACAGCGGCGAGCGAAGCTCGCCATCGAGCCTTGATCATCGGTTTCTCCTTCTGTTGGGCTTATCGAGGGTGCGGGCTCGGTGCGAGCGGCGGTCCGCGCCGGATCAGTAGACGCGGATCGACACCACCCGCGCCTGCGGGGCGCCGTTGGTGGCGAGCACGCGCAGGCGGAGCGCCCGTACGTCGACGGCGGATGTCTCGTGCACGCGCTGCCGCCGTCGGTTCGCCTTGACACGCACGATCTCGCGCCAGTCATCGCCGCCCTCGCGCACTTCGAGCACGTAGTCCCGGACGAGCTCGGGGAAGATGCGATCGGGCGTGCGGTGGTGGTGCAGCGTGTTGAGCTCCACGTCCGTGTCGTCGTCGAAGACGAGACGGATGCTGTGGACCTGCTGCGGCTCCGACCACTCGAGCGTGAGCGACTCCGCGGTCTCGGGCTCGGCTCCGCTCGGCAGCGACATCCAGAGATTCGGGCCGCCGTAGAAGCGCTGATACCCGGCGACGGCCCGGGATTCGTCGAACGCGTCCGTCACCGGGGTCACCCGCACGCGGGGCGTGCGGCCGCGCAGCGGGATGGCGGGCCACGCGATGACGCTCTCGGACTCGTCGACGGCGACGTTCGCATCTCCGTCTGCCTGCGGGCGGTGGGGGAGCGCGAGCACGCCCGGGACCTGCGCCTCTCTCAGCACGACTGCCACGTGCTCGACGGCCTCGAGCACCACCACGACGCTCTCGGGCTCGTCCGGGTTCCAGCTGAGCGGGAGACGCACCCACTGAGGTTCGGAGGAGGCCGCAACCTGGACCTCGACGCGCACCCGCTCGTCGATCGGCACGGCGTTCTGCGGGTGCCCCGTCGTCCACAGCGACGCACCCAGCGTCACGGCGCGCTCCGCTTGCACGAGGACGTCGACGTGGTCCAGCCTCGGGTCGACGGGCAGCAGGATTCCGAGGTCCCGCTCGAGCGCGAACGGCGCCTCGCCGACGCCGGGCACGAGCTCCGCCGGGTCGAGTGTGCGAGCCGTACTGGACGCCGTCACGACGGCGCGCCGGGCGAGATCGGACGGATCGGAATTGCGGATGCCGAAGACCGAGGCATCCTGCCGCAGCATCGTCTGTCGGAGCGTCTCGACGTGCGACGTGGCGAGCTCGCGCGGCCGCACGCCGAGGTCGAGCGCCAGCGACGCTCCCGTGCCCGCTGCCTCGCCCCCCGCGCCGCAGGTGGCCATGACGCGCGTCGAGCCGAAGGCGACGTGCGTCGCCGAGATGTCGCGGCCGGCCAGCAGCAGATTGGCGATGTTGCGGGAGTAGTAGCTGCGGAACGGGATGCCGTAGATGCCGTTCGAGTAGCGCTGGTGGGCGCCGGCCTTCGTGGCGTACATCCCCTCCACCGGGTGGAGGTCGATCGACCAGCCGCCGAAGGCGACGGCATCCGGATGGTCGACCTGGTCGAGGATGTCGTTCTGCGACAGCACGTGGTCGCCGAGGAACCGGCGGTACTCCCGCTTGCCCGGGAGAGAGCCGACCCACTCGAGGTCGAGGTTCGCCGCATCGAACTTCCCGGAGTTCTTGATGTAATCCCAGATGCCGAAGATGACCGAGCGCAGCTCGTCGCGGATGAGTTCGTTGTCGTGGACGGTGTCGAGATGGCCGCCCCATTCGATCCACCAGTAATGCGCGCCCTTGTCGCCCGAGCGCAGGATGCGCGACGTCGGGATCGGCGTCTGCGTGATGTCCTTCGCGGAGTCGGGGGCGACGAAGTCCACCGGGTGGCCGAGATCCTTCGTGTAGAACAGGATCGTCGAGCCTAGGAGCTCGCCGTCGGACTCCTCCGGTGCCCACGACTCGCCGAACTCCTGCGACGCCTCGCGCCCGATGCGGTAGTCGGCTCCCGCGAGGTGGCCGACAAGCCCGTCGCCGGTGCAGTCCAGGAAGTAGGGGCTCGTGAAGGTGGTCAGGGTCTCGGACCCCATCGTCCATCCGCGTACCGCGGTGACGACGCGCTCGCCGTCGATGTCGGCGGCATCGACCTCTCGCACGTCGGTGTTGAGGAACACCGTGATGTTGGGCTCCGCCCGGACCGCGTCGAAGACCACCTCGTCCCAGATGATCGGGTTCCCCTCGGGGTTGCGGTACTGATTCTCGACGTAGAGCTCGCCGATGACTCCGCTCTCGCGGGCGAAGCGCTGCACCCCGTGCCCCGTGGCGCCCACGACCCAGACCCGCACCTCGGATGACGAGTTGCCGCCGAGCACCGGTCGATTGCCGATGAGCGTTACCCGCTTGCCGAGCCGAGCCGCGCTGATCGCGGCGCAGACGCCGGCGAGGCCGCCTCCGACCACGGTGATATCGGCTTCGACGTTCTGAGTGCGCATGGTTCCTTCGGCGGGTCGCGGGGCAGGGGAGGTCGCCGGCCCGGAGAACGAGCCCGGGCCGGCGGGGAGAAGGGGTGTTCAGATGAGGCCGGTGATCGTGTCGCCGGCGGACTTCATGGCGTCGGATGCCGACTTCTGGCCGATCAGGACCGCTTGGACCTGCTCGGCGATCGCGGTCTCCATCTGCGCGTAGGAGGGGTACTCCCACAGCGGGCTCGGCTTCGCGGTGGAGGTGACCGTCTCGGTGAAGGCCTGGACGAACGCGTTCGCGGTGACGGTGTCGGAGGCGAGTGCCGCCTCGGTGGTCGGTGGCAGCCCGAGTGCCGCGAAGTAGTCCTCGCTCTGCTGAGGGTCGCTCGTGAGCCACTGCGCGAAGTCGGCGGCGGTGCCGGCGCCCTCGCCGTCGACGACCACGACGAGGTGGCCCCACAGCACGTGCTGAGGAGTGGATCCCGCCTTGACGACGGGCCGGGCGATCGGGGTCATCTTGTCGCCGAGCGTCGCGTCAGGGGACTGGGACACGACCGACGACTTGCCGACCGGCGCGTCGTCGTAGAGTGCGGCCGCGCCCTGTGAGAAGAGGGTGCGGGCTGCCGCGCGGTCGACGTCGGCCGCGATCAAGCCGTCGTCGTACAGCTTCTTGTACCACTCGACGGCTTCGACCGACGCGTCGTCGCCGATGGTCGACTTCCCATCCTCGATGATGGGCGAGCCGAAGGTCTGCATCCAGACGACGATGTCCTTCAGCTGGGCGGCCTTCGTGCTCGCCGCGTAGGGGATCACCCCGATGCCCTTCAACGCGCGGAGGCCGTCCTCGAACTCGTCGATCGTGCCGGGGGTGAGCGAGGCTCCCGCCTTGTCGAACAGTTCGGCGTTGCCGATGAGGCCGATTGCCCCGATGGTCCAGGGGAGTCCGAGCTTCTTGCCGCCTGAGGTGCCGGCGCCCAGTGCGGCATCCGTGTAGCCGCGGCCTCCGGCGTAGGCCGAGAGGTCGGTCAGCTTGCCCAGCGCAGCGAGGGCGGACAGCCAGGCGACGTCGAGCTGTGCCGCACCGGAGAACTGCCCGCCCCGCACCTGCAGGGTGAGCTGGTTCAGGTACTCGTTGTACGGGTACGCGCTGGTGTCGATCGCGATGCCCTCGGCGCTCGAGAAGCTCTTGAGCGCCGCTTCGATGGTGGGCTTGGCAGCCTCCTCGGACAGGCTCCACGACGAGAATGCGAAGTCGGTCGGCTCCGCTGCGCCGGGAGTCGTAGCCGGCGTGCCCGCGCCTCCGGTGGAACAGCCGGCGAGGCCGAGCAGGGCGGCGCCGCCGAGCCCCAAGACGGAGTAGCGCAGCAGAGACCGCCGCGAGATGTCGTTTGCCATGAGTTCTCCTTCGAAACAGTGCGATCGGGTGGTGGTGGGAGAGGGACAGCGGTGACGCTCAGCCCTTGACGGCGCCGGCGGTGATCCCGCCGACGAGGAAGCGCTGGAGCAGGATGAAGGCGATGCAGACGGGAACCGAGACCACGAGCGAGGCCGCCATGAGTGCGGGCCACGAGGTGCTCGCTTCGGAGATGAAGGTGTTCACCAGCCCTGGGGGAAGGGTCTGCCGGTCGGGCCCGGCGAGGGTGAGCGCGAAGATGAAGTCGTTCCACCCCCGCACGAAGGCGAAGAGCCCTGCCGCGACCAGTCCCGGGGCGGCCAGCGGAAGGACGATCGAATGGAAGATGCGCCACGGGCCGGCGCCGTCGATGCGCGCGGCTTCGATGAGGTCGTCGGGGAGGGCGTCGAAGAATCCCTTCAGCATCCACACGCACAGCGGCAGCGTGAAGGTGGTGAACGACAGGATGAGTGCGAGATAGGTGTTCAGCAGGCCGAACTGGGCGAAGACGAGGTAGAGCGTCACCAGCAGCAGCGCCTGCGGGAACATCTGACTCGACAGCACGAAGTACATGAGCGACTTGCGGCCGCCGAAGCGGTACTTCGAGAAGGCGTAGCCCATGTACATCGACACGATCACTGAGAGCACAGCGGTGATCACTGACACGATCACGCTGTTGCGGAAGTAGACGAAGATCGCCTCGTTGCCGAACACCGTCGCGTAGTGGGCGAACGTCACCTCCTCGGGGAACAGCGTGGGCGGAAACGCGAATACCTGATCGCTGGGGGTCAGCGAGGTGGCGAGGAGCCAGTACACGGGTGCGAACCCGAAGAGCGAGATCACGGCGAGCGTGATCCAGGTTCCCCAGCGGATGCGGCGGCGCCGACGCCGGGCGGCAGGGGGCGGCACCTCTTCGGCGAGGACCGTCAGGGGTGTGGCAGTGATGGTGGTCACCGGTGGGCTCCCTTCTCGCCGCGCTCGGAGAGCCAGACGTAGATGACGACGAGGACGGTGAGCAGCGCCATCCAGAGGATGCCCAGCGCGCCCGCGTGACCCAGGTCGTATGCCTTGAATGCGGTGTCGTACACCTCGGTCGCGAAGGTGTTCGTCGTACCCGCCGGCCCGCCGCCCGTGAGGACGAAGATCGTGTCGAAGTGCTGGAAGTTCCAGATGAACTCCAGCAGCACCACCAGCCCTGCGACGCCGCGGATGTGCGGCCAGGTGACCGTGAAGAACCGCCGCACCGTGCCGGCGCCGTCCATCGCCGCCGCTTCGTGCAGCTCGGCCGGGACCGTCTGCAGCGCGGCGAGGAGCATCACCATGATCCAGGGGAAGGTGTTCCACGTCTTGGCGACGATCAGCGCGACGCGCGCGGTATCGGTCTGGAACAGCCAGGCGATCGGGCTGTCGATGGCCCCGATGTTCAGAAGGATGCCGTTGAGCACGCCGTAGTTCGCGTCGAAGATCCACATCCAGAGGAACGACACGACGACGCCGGGGATCAGCCACGGAATGAGGAAGGCTCCGCGGAGGAACCGCTGACCACGGAAGGTCTGGTTGAGCACCAGCGCCAGCGCGAGTCCGATGACGAACGGCGCCACCGTGGCCCCGACGGTGAAGATGAGCGTCTGCGTGAGCAGCGGGCCGAACTCGGTCGTCAGCACGGCGACGATGTTCTGGAGTCCCACGAACGTCATGCCGGGGTACAGCAGGTTCTCATCGAAGAACGCCGAGATCAGGGATCGGATGAGCGGGTAGAGCACGATCGCGCACAGGAGCACGACGCCGGGCAGCAGGAGGAATGCCAGGAACGTGCGCTCGCTCAGCGGAGTGCCTCGCGTGCGCCGAGCGGCAGCGTCGGGAGCTGCCACGCGGGAAGTGGTCATCGTCGTCCTTCGCAGAGTCGGTCCGGGGCGTCATCTCTGAGCCGCCGGATCGGCGTCATCGGTCGACGCCGACTACAGAGTGCACGAGCTGCGCAATATCCGCAACTGGCGTGCACTATGTGCATGGGTGTGCTTTACTGGCCCACGGGCCGACGACGAACCGGAGGACACATGGCTGCTGACAAGGGCGCGAACCAGAGTGTGGAGAAGGCGATCTCCGTGCTCGAGTCGTTCGCGAGCGGTGAGCCGATGCGTGTGGGCGACGTCGCGCGCGCGGCCGGCATCGGTCAATCGACCGCGTCCCGCCTGCTCGCCACCCTGGAGGCGGGCGGCCTCGTCGAGCGTGATGCGCAGACGACGCTCTACTTCCTGGGCTCGGAGTTGCTGACGCTCGCCGGCATCGCGATCAACCAGAATCGCGTGCACCGCGTGGGTCGTCAGATCGCCCAGGGGCTTGCCGGCAAGCTCGGTCTCGGCGTCAATCTCGCGCTGCTGCGCGGCGCCGAGCTGATCTACCTCTGCAACTTCGAGGGATCGCTCTCGCCGAAGTCGCACACCCTCATGGGTCAGCGCGTGCCGCTGCACGCCACCAGCATCGGGAAGTCGACGCTCATGGGCACGTCGCGCGAGTCCCGTCACGCGCTGCTCCCCGAGCTCGTCGGGTACACCGAGGCGACCATCACCACTCACGAAGCCCTCGACAGGGAGGTCGCCCTGATCGGCCGCCGCGGATACGCGACCGAGGTCGAGGAGTTCGTGCTCGGCCGGGCGTCCGTCGCGGCCCCGATCCTCGACCAGTCCGGGCGGATCGTCGCGGCGGTCTCGATCTCGGGGCCGCGATCGACCATCGATCTCGAGACCCGCGAGGCGGAGCTCGGCCGGATCGTCATCGAGACCGCGGACCGCATCAGCTCCGGCCTCGGGTACCAGGGTCCCGCCGGCTGAGTTCCGTCCGATGCCGGTGTCGTCGACCGGGCGTAACCTGAACCAATGCGCGCCGAACCGACCACCCGGAGCGCGCGGGCACAACTCGCTGCCCTCGCCGAGCCGTCGGGTGAGCGCCGACCGCTGATCGACCTTCCGGCGCAGCCCGAGGCGCGGCCGGCCGCGGTGCTCATGCTGTTCGGTGTGCTCGATGGTCTCCCGAGCGACCACGACGCACAGACCCGAGCCGTGTCGCGCGATCTCGACGTGCTGCTCCTCTCACGCGCCACCACGCTGCGCGCCCATCCCGGTCAGGTCGCCTTCCCCGGTGGGCGCCTCGACCCGGGCGACGACGGACCGGTCGGCGCGGCGCTCCGCGAAGCCCGGGAAGAGACGGGGCTCGACACCGCGGGGGTCGAGGTGCTCGGCGTGCTGGGCGACATCTCCCTCGCCTTCTCGCGGCACCTCGTGACACCGGTGCTGGCCTGGTGGCGGCATCCCTCACCCGTCCGCGTGGTCGACGAGGCCGAGTCTGCCGCGGTGTTCCGCGCTCCCGTGGCCGACCTGCTGAACCCCGCCAACCGCGGCGTCACGGTGGTCCGCCGTGACGGACAGGAATGGCGCGGTCCGGGATTCCTCGTGCGGCATACGACGGGGGAGCACCTCGTATGGGGCTTCACCGCGATGGTGCTCGACGGCCTGTTCGACCGCTTGGGATGGACCGAGCCGTGGGACGACGCCCGCGAGTTGCCGCTCGTGCTGCCGGATTGACCGCGGGTCTCAGCGGTACCGGTAGTGCTGGGCGCTCGAATTGACCCAGCTGACGAATCGGCGTGCCTCGGGGTCCTGGGCGGCGGGATAGGGGGCGACCCACACCTGTGCGCCCGCGACCACCAGGTGCGGCGCCATCCGGTTGATCGCCCGGTTGATGGTGCGCGGCGTGACGGGACCGGCCGGGCCGAACATGCGTCGCTCGACGGCCGCTCTCGTGAAGGCCGGACGCCGCAGCAGCGCATCGCCTGAGTCGAGGGATGCCTCGACATCGGCGACCGGCTGACTCAGGTCGCCGAAGTGGATCCATCGCCCGTCGATGACGATGCCCGCGAAGTCCTGCTCCTGGCCGCTGTAGCGCACGTCGGCGGTCCACCGGCGTCCGTCCCACCTCCGGGTGCGTCCGCGCTGGTCGTCGTACCAGCCGGGCAGCGCGGGACCGGCGGCAGGGGGCCCAGCATCCGTCCGCAGTTCGATGTCGGGCGCGCGCAGGTCGATGTACTGCTCGGTCCAGTGGGTGCCGTCCCACCAGCGCTGCTTGCCCGAGCCGTCGTCGTACCACCCGGGTGCCGGTTGCGTGGCCATGCACCGAGGGTAGTTCGTGACACTCGAGGTCGGCGAGCGGCCTCCGGTGTCCGAGACCGCGGCAGACTGGACCAATGCCTTCCGTCGACGACATCCTCCCCGCTGACCGCCGCCACCTCCTCGAGCTCCCGGTGTACGCCCACCTCGGAACGATCCGGCCCGACAACACCGTGCAGGTGAACCCGATGTGGTTCGAGTTCGACGGCGAGCACGTGCGATTCACCCACACCAATTACCGGCAGAAGTACCGCAACCTGCAGCACAACCCCTCGATGTCGCTGTCGATCATCGACCCCGATCACCCCTTCCACTATCTGGAGGTGGCCGGTCGACTGATCGAGGTCGTGCCCGATCCCGAAGGCGCGTTCTACGTGCGACTTCAGAACCGCTACGGCAACCCGAGCAGCACGCCGCCCCGCGACAAGGCCGACCGCGTGATCCTCGTCATGTCGATCGAGCGCGCGACGAAGCAGTAGCCGCCGCGCACGCACCGGCTCACGCGAGGGCGCGCAGCCGCTCGAGGAGCGGCCCCGCCGCTTCGGCGAGGAACCGCTCCTGCTGCTCGTCTCCGATCTGCACGAGTGCGACGTCCGTGAAGCCGGCGTCGAGGTACGGGCGCACGCTCTCCGCGAGCTCGTCGAGATCCGGTCCGCACGGGATCGACGAGGCGATGTCGTCCGGGCGCACGAAGCTGCTCGCGGCTTCGAACCCGGCGGGGGTCGGCAGCTCGGCGTTCACCGGCCAGCCACCGCCGAACCAGCGGAACTGCTCGTGGGCGCGCTGGACGGCGGTGTCCTTGTCGGGATCCCATGAGATGGGGATCTGGCCGATCTTGCGGGATCCGCCGTCCGTGCCGGGCCCTGCGTCGGTGCGCCGCGCATCGTCCCACAGCTGCACCAGCTCGGATTTCGGCTCGACGGCGATCATGTGGTCGGCCATCGGAGCGAACGAGCCGATCGACTCCTCGCCCGACACGGCGACGCCGATCTCGACCCGGGTGTCGGGTACGTCCCAGATGCGCGCGGAGTCCACCCGGAAGTGCTCGCCCTGGTAGGTCAGCAGCTCGCCCGAGTGCAGCTCGCGGATGATCTCGATCGCCTCGATCAGCCGGTCCTGGCGGACGTCGACGTTCGGCCAGCCCTGTCCGACGACGTGCTCGTTCAGGTTCTCGCCCGAACCCAGCCCGAGAATGAACCGGCCTTCGCTGAGGATCTGCAGCGTCGCGGCCTTCTGGGCGACGACAGCAGGGTGGTAGCGCATCGTGGGGCAGGTGACATAGGTCATCAGCTCGACGCGCGAGGTCGCATGGGCGACGGCGCCCAGCACCGTCCAGCGTACGGCGAGTGCCCCTGGCTCACGAGCCACGGCGAGTAGTGGTCGCTCGAGACCTCGAAGTCGAAGCCGACGTCCTCCGCCGCCTCCGCGTAGCGCACCAGTTCTCGCGGGCCGCTCTGCTCGCCCATCAGCGTGTATCCGAATCGCACCATCGTCGCTCCTCCGCATCTGCGCGCCGACCACCCCGGATGGCGGCCGCTTTCGGCACGATACGAACGAACGGAACAGGTCGCGCGGGGATTGCGACCCCGCGATGCGGGTGCTAGCGGGTCGTCGTCCGCCCGCCGCACACTGCCTCCGTCGCCCGCCCTCCACGGTTGACGTGCCGTATACGCACGACACGCCAGGCGGGCCGCGTACAGATACGGCAAGTCAGCGATGGGTGGGCGGGAGAGAGAGCGCCGAGAGAGCGCCGGGGGAGAGGGATGCCGCGGCCACCGCGTCAGCGCAGAGGCACCGGGTGCGTGCCTCGCGGGCGGATCCGGATAGCATTGTCCGGTGTCGACGAAGACCCCGCCCGAACCGTTCCACCCCGATCTCGCAGCCGCGAAGTGGATCCCGCTCTTCAGCGCCGGACCCCGCACGCTGTGGATGTTCCGCGCCACCCCTCGCGGCGTCGGCTCGGATTCCGAGGTCGACGTCGCGACGGTGCCCGTGGGCACCCCGGCGGGCGAGCGACCCTACCGGGTGTTCCGGCCGCGGCGGAGGTCGGCGGCCGCACCGGTTCCCGCACTGTTCTGGATCCACGGCGGAGGACTGATCCTCGGCACGCCGCAGCAGGACGACGGCACGAACCTCGCGCTCGCGCGCGACCTCGGCATCGTCGTCTTCGGGGCGTCGTACCGCCTCGCCCCGGAGCATCCGGCGCCCGCCGCACTCGACGACCTGGTCGCCGGGTTCCGTGAGGTCGTCGCACGTGCGGCGGAATTCGGCGTCGATCCCGACCGCATCGCGATCGGCGGCGCCAGCGCCGGCGGCGGGCTGGCTGCCGCGCTGGCGCAGCGTCTCCACGACGAAGGCGGACCCCAGCCGGTGTTCCAGCTGCTGGTCTATCCCATGCTCGACGACCGCACGGTGCGGCGCGACGACATCGACACGCGCCACGTCCGCATGTGGTCGCCGGCGAGCAATCGGTTCGCGTGGTCGGCCTATCTCGGCGTGGACGCCGACGGATCCGACGACGCGGCGGGCGCCGGCATCCGCTCGTCCGTGGTTCCCGCCCGGCGCGAAGACCTGAGCGGCCTGCCACCCGCGTGGGTCGGCGTCGGCACCCTCGACCTCTTCCACGACGAAGGCGTCGCGTACGCGGGTCGTCTGGCGGCGGCCGGAGTGCCCTGCGAGCTCACCGAGGTGCCCGGCGCGTTCCACGGCTTCGACGCGGTCTTCCGCAAAGCCGGCGTGACGCGCGCGTTCCACGAGGAGTGGGCCCGCGTGCTGCGCACCGCCCTCGGACTCGACACCGGCCTGGCCTCGGGCTGACGGACTCACGTCGCCCGGCGCGCTTGCCCCACTCCGGCATGAGGAGGCCCCTCCGCATCTGAAAAGACGTCGGCTACGGTCGGGGGATGACCGCGCATCACCTCACACGTGATCAGGCGCGCCGCCTCGTGGTGCGGGCGCAGCTGCTCGACGCCGACCGGCCGGGCGACGTGGTCGAAGTCGGCGAGCAGCTCGGATACATCAAGATCGATCCCACGGCGATGATCGCGCCGTGCGAGCACACGGTGCTGTGGTCGCGGATCGGCTGGTCGTACGAGTCGGGCCAGTTGCGCAAGGCGGTCGAGGGTGACCGCCTGCTGTTCGAGTTCGACGGCGCCTTCCGGCCGATGAGCCTGCTGCCGTTGATGCTGCCCGGCATGAGGCGCTGGCCGCAGCGCGAGAGCAGCAAGCAGTGGTTGTCGGCGAACGCCGGTTTCCGGGCCGACGTGCTGGCGCGGCTGCGCGCGGAGGGTCCGCTGCTCGCGAGCGACATCCCCGACACGGCGCAGGTCAGTCGCGCACCGGACGGATGGTCGGGATCGAACCAGGTTCCGCACATGCTCGACTTCCTGCTGCGTCAGGGCGAGGTGGCCGTCACCGGGCGCGAGGGGCGCCATCGCCGGTGGGATCTCGCCGAGCGCGTCTACCCGCAGGATCTGCCGGAGTACGACGACGAGGAGGCGGCCGCGATGCTGGCAGCGCGACGCCTGCAGTCGGCCGGCATCGCGAAGCCGCACTGGTACTGGACCGGCGTGGCGAAGGACAGCGGGGAGCCGGCCGTGGTCGCGGGCAGCTCAGTGAAGTACCGCGTCGATCCCGAGGCGCTCGCCGCGCTCGAAGACGAGGACTCCGGCGGCCGCGTGGCCTTCCTCAACCCGTACGACAGCATGCTGTTCGACCGCAGACGTCTCGCAGAGCTGTTCGAGTTCACCTACGTGCTCGAGCAGTTCAAGCCGAAGGCGCAGCGCCGCTACGGCTACTTCGCGCACCCGATCCTGATGGGTGACCGCTTCGTCGGCATGCTCGATGCCGAAGTCGACCGCGCGCGCGAGCTGCTGAAAGTGACCGCCGTTCACGAGTTCCTGCCGTTCGAGCCGGAGGAGTCCGACATGGTGCGCGCCGAGATCGCCGACCTCGCGGAGTGGCTCGGCGTCTCGGTGACCGGACTGCCCTGAGCGAGCGGATGCCGCGGCCCGCCGTCCGACGCCTGGCACAGGCGTGGCTCCGCGAGGTGCGGATCATCGCCGCGGCCTCGGTACGCTCGACGACGTGACTCCTCGTACTCTCGCCGGTGATGCGATCCTTCGTGAGGCCGTCCGCGGCGACGAGCCCGGCATCCTCGCGTGCATCAAGGGACTGGCGGTGTACGAACGCGAGCCCGATGCCGTCGACAACACGGTGGAGGCGCTCGAAGCGGCCCTGTTCGGCGAGGAGCCGCGCGTCTTCGCCCATGTCGTCGAGCGGGAAGGCGTGATCGTCGGCATCGCGATCTGGTTCGTCACCTACTCCACCTGGACCGGGCGGCATGGCGTCTGGCTCGAGGATCTCTTCGTCGACCCGGGTCAGCGCGCCTTCGGCTACGGCAAGGCGCTGCTGGCGTCGTTGGCGAGTGTGTGCGTCGACCGGGGATACTCGCGCTTCGAATGGACGGTGCTCGACTGGAACGACCCCGCGATCGGGTTCTACCGCGCGATCGGCGCCGAGCCGATGGGCGAGTGGACGACGCAGCGCCTCACCGGCGAGGCTCTGGCCGCGCTCGCGGCCACGCTCGACTGACCGGCACGCGGCCACGTCCGCGCCGGACCGGCTGCCGGGCCCGGGCGGTCAGGGCACGCGGTTCGAGACGGTCAGCAGCACGACCGAGTCCTCGAGTGCAGCGAGACTGTGACGCTGCGGCGGCACGGTGAGGTGATCGCCCGTCACCCCTTCCCATGCATCGTCCGCCGCGATCAGCCGCACCCGGCCGTGGAGCACCTGCAGCGTGGCCTCGTGCGGGCTGTCGTGCTCCGACAGCTCGTGATCCGCGAGCAGTGCGATGACGGTCTCGCGCAGGGCGTTCTCGTGGCCGCCTCGGATGGTGCGGGCCGCGCGCCCGCTGGATGCCGCGCGCGCCTTGGCCATGAGGTCGTCGATCACGTCGGCCAGGTCCCTGCTGTCCATGGCATCGCCTCCATCGCCTCGGCTGGCCGGAGTCTACCGGTGCCACTCGTGCGATTGACAGGGGTGCAGCGGGGCCGCTCAGCCGAGCATCTCGGATCCGCCGTCCTCGGTCGGTTCGGCGACGAGATGCAGGCCCGCCGGCGAATTGGCCGTGCGCATCAGCGCCTCGAGCCAGGTCCGGTTGATCCTTGCCGTTCGGCCGCCGTAGTAGGTGAAGACGAGGCTCGCTGCCGCGTGCACCCAGACGGTCGTCCGTCCGCCGCCGGTGCTGACGTCGCCGTGCCATGTGAAGTAGAACGGCTCGTTCCGGCGCAGCTTCGTGCCGATCGTCACCTGCAGGTGAGAGAGCACACGATCGTCGAACTCGGCGCGGATGCCGCTCTCGTAGATGAACTTGCCCACGTGCCTCCCTCGGCGAGCCGCCTGCCCGCACCAAGAGACTCTGCGACAGGTCGCACGGTCGCCGCCCACCGCAGACCTTCTCGCGAAAGCGCGGCCCGCAAAACGAAACGCCCGGTCACTCGCCGCGCAGGGTCTGCCGCGGCGATCTTCCGTACGTCTCGCGGTAGTGCTTGGCGAAACGCGACGCGCTCGCGAAGCCCCACCGCCGCGCGACGTCCGACACGCTCACGGGCGTCGCCTCCTGCAGCTCGGCGTGCGCCCCCGCCAGTCGTTCCTGCCGGAGGTACTCCGTCGGCGTCTGATCGAGGGCACGACGGAAGGCGTACTGGAGTCCTCGCGACGAGATGCCGGACGCCACAGCGACGTCGTCGATGGTGATGGGCTCGTGGGCGTGCTGCTCCATGTAGGCGATCGCGCGCCGGACGCTCCGCGGGGCCGCCCGCCGCTGGGACGAGCGTTCGAGGGCGGCACCGAAGGTGGGGGAGAACGCGGTCAGCGTGGCGTGCAGTGCGTGGCGTCGAAGCTCGGCCTCGATCAGCGGAGAGGCCGGTCCCGGCGCGAAGGACGATCCGGCGACATGCTGGAACACGCGCTCCCAGTGCGCCGCAAGATCACGGCCGATCGGGGCAGGGCTCGTCGTGGCCGCGCGGAGAGTGAAGCGGTCGTCGCCGGCCAGGCGGCGCGCCTCTTCCTCGGCCAGGGTGCGGTCGAATACGAACGCGCGCACATCGGCCCGGGTGTGCCAGCGCGCGCTCGTGGGATCGTCCAGCGAGAGCCAGGGCAGCCCCGCGTTCAGGTCGCCACGCGGGGTGCCCACCCAGCCGCCGCGCGAGGCGACACGACAGGCCATGAGCTGACCGTCCGGCTCGATGGCCGACTGCACCGAGGCGTTCAGACGGTAACTCACGACGGAGAAGCCGGGCATCGCCGCAGACGTCCAGGAGAACGCGAACGTGCGGGGATCGACGCGCTGCAGGGCCGCGGACGGCACGAAACGGCGCCACGTCGACTCGACATCGCCGACGTCTCGCGACGCGAGCGTCAACAGTTCGCCCAACCGAGCCCTCCCGGCATCCTGCCATCCCGGGCACGTGCCTCAGTGTCCGCGAGGGACAATATAACTCCGAAGCGGGGAACGGTCGGAATGCCCGCGGATGCCCGGCGGTCGACGTCGCGGTCAGGGCGGACGGGAATCCCGTCGCCCTCGGTGCGGTTGGATGGTCATTGCACCGAAGGGAGCCCGCCATGAATGGACTCGAGGTCACCGTCCTGCTCGGAATCACCGTGCTCACCGGTGCCATCCTCGCCCCGAAGCTCCGAGTGGCCGTGCCGCTGCTGCTCGTGGTCGCGGGGCTCGCGCTCGGATTCATCCCCGAGGTGCGCGAGATCGCGCTGCCGCCGGAGACCGTGCTGCTGCTGTTCCTCCCGGTCCTCCTGTTCTGGGAGAGCATGACGACGTCGCTGCGGTCGATCATCCGCGACTTCCGCGGCATCGTCCTCATGAGCACGTTGCTCGTCGTCGCCAGCGCGTTCGCCGTCGCCGGCGTCGCCTATGCCCTCGGCCTGCCGTGGAACGCCGCGCTCATCCTCGGTGCAGCCGTGGCACCGACCGACGCGACCGCGGTCTCCGCGCTCGGACGCATGCTGCCGCGCCGCAACTTCATGAACCTCAAGGCCGAGAGCCTCACCAACGACGGCACCGCGCTCGTGCTGTACGGGGTCGCCGTGGGCGTCGCGGCGGGCGGCCAGTACACGCCGCTCGATGTGACGGGGTTGGTGCTGCTGTCGTATGCGGGCGGCGCGGCTGCCGGTGTCGCCGTCGCGGGCGTCGCATTCCTCGTGATGAGGCGCATCCGCAACACGCTGAATCTCAACATCGCGCTCCTCCTGGTGCCGTTCACCGCGTTCCTGCTCGCCGAGCTGATTCACGCGTCGGGTGTGCTCGCGGTGGTCGTGGCCGGGCTGATCGTGGCCTACATCACGCCGAGGATCAGCACGGCTGCGTCCCGCCGTCAGGCCGCCTGGACCTGGCCGCTCGGCTCGTTCCTCCTCAATGGCTCGCTCTTCGTGCTCATCGGCTTCGAGGTGCAGGCTGTGGCCCACGAGATTCCGGGCCGAGAGATCGGGTGGCTCGTGGTCATGACGCTCGCATCGTGGCTGGTGCTGCTCGTGGCGAGGTTCGTGTTCCAGACGACCTCGGTCATGATCATCCGTCTCCTGGATCGCCGGCCGTCGCAGCGACTGCGACGCACCACTTACCGGGCGCGGATCGTCAGCGCCGTCGCCGGATTCCGGGGAGCGGTGTCGCTGGCGATCGCGCTCTCGGTGCCGCTGACGACCACCTCAGGGGACCCGATGCCCGGGCGCGACGAGATCATCTTCGTCACGGCAGGGATCATCCTGCTGACCCTCCTGGTGCAGGGCCCGATCCTGCCGGCCGTCGTGCGATGGGCGCGGCTTCCCGACGACAGGGCGATGCAGGAGGAGCTCGAGCTCGCGGAGCGCGCGATCACGGGGGCGGCCCTCACGGCGATGAAGGAGCTCGCGCACGATCACGGCGTGAGCGAGGAGACCCGGGATCGCCTGACCCGCGACTACTACGACTACCTCGAGCGCGAGAACGAACGCGTGCTGGCGCGCGAGCAGGCCGAATTCGACCGCAAGATCGCCCACCTCGACACGATGATCGAGGGCGGGGCGGTCGAGGATGCGGCGGTCGACGCCGCGGCGACGACGCCGCCCGCCGTCCCGACCGGTGGTGCGCTGGGAGTCACGGACGGGGTGGGCGCGGCGGGTGCGGAGGAAGTTGCCACCGCGACGACCGTCCTCGCGCCGCCCGCGCGGCTGCCCTCACCGCGCGAGCGTGACGAGGAGTACTCGCGGCTGCGGATCGCGCTGCTGGACCGCAAGCGCGAGGTGCTGTACCGCTTGCGCCGAGAGGGCGCGGTCGACGACACCGTGGTGACCCGGATCCAGACCAGGCTCGACGTGGAGGAGCTGCGCATCACCGGCGTCGAGGTGCTGGACTGAGTCCGCGACCGGCGGGTGGGCCCCGCTCGTCCGCCGAGGCGAACGCGCGATCTCACTCCCCGGGCGCGTGCAGGCCGGCGGAGATGAGGTCGGCGAGCGCCGGCAGGTCGGCGGCATCGGTCGGACCGGCGAGCTCCTCATCCGCGGCCGGCGTGAGCCCCTCGTCCCCCGAGGGGGACGCCAGCGACGGGGTCGTGATGATCGCGACCCACGCTTCCGCAGCGACCCTCACACGACGCGCGGCGATCGGATGCAGGATGCTCGCGCCGAGCACCCGCTCGACGATCGTTTGCAGCTGGCTACGGTAGTCCCGCAGTCGCGCGCGGACCTCCGGGTGCGTCCGGTGCTCGCGCCACACGATGACGCGCCGCACCGCTGACTCGCCCTGCAGTTCGCGGAGCCTGCCCGTGACATTGAGCAGCGACTGGGCGGGGTCTCCTACCGCGATCAGCGCGGAGGTGTCGATGGGATCGAGGTCGAGCCGTTCGCCCATCAGCGCACGCAGCAGGTCGGTCTTGCTCGGGAAGTAGTAGAACAGCAGCCCCTTCGGCACCCCCGCTTTCTCGGCGATCGCGCCGGTCGGAGTGGCGTCGAAGCCGCGTTCGGCGAAGAGGCTCTCCGCGGCGTCGAGGATGAGGCCGCGGCTCTGCCGGTTTCTCGTCATCGCAGGTCCCCGTACGGGCGGCGGGGGCGTCGGCTGTGTCCGGCGCCCCCGTCTGGGCCGTGCACGTCTGTGCGCAAGCGCACGTCAGTGCGGGAGGGAACGGTCGTGCATGTGCATGGCCGGTCGGATGGCGAGCGCCGCAACGACGACTGCGACCGCTCCGCCGATCCAGCAGATCCACGCGCCTGCGTAATCCATGCCGGCGAAGCCACCCAGCCAGGGAGCGACGAACAGCACCGCGCCGAGCGCCAGCTGCACGTACTCCATCGCGACCATGCCCGGCATCGCGAGGTTCATGACACCGGCGACGATCAGCAGGATGCCGACGATCAGCATCCACGGCATGGAGGCGCCCATCGGCGGTATGAGCAGCGCCGCCACCGCGGCGACGAGGCCCACGACCACGGCGACCCAGTCCTCCCAACGAGTCCACTTGTTCATCGGAATCTCCTCCTTCGGAGACGGTGATGGCTCCCGATCGGGGGTCGACTCCACCGTATTCCTGACTGACCGACCGGTCAAGATCCCGCCCCACACGCCACAGCGTCGTCCGGCATGCCCGCGCGCACGCCGGACGGAGACCCCTCAGACGCGGGCGGGCTGCCAGCCGAGCGCGGGGGCGACGTGCTTCGCGAACGACTCGATCATGCGCAGATTGAACTCCACGCCCAGCTGGCTCGGGATGGTGAGCATGAGGGTGTCGGCGGAGGTGATCGCCGCGTCCTGCTGGAGCTGCTCGACGAGCTCGTCGGGCTCACCCGCGTAGGTCTTGCCGAAGGTCGAGCGGATGCCGTCGATGACGCCGATCTGGTCGCCGTCCTGCCGTCCACCGAAGTACATGCGTTCCTCGGCAGTGGTGATCGGGAAGATCGAGCGACTCACCGAGACGCGCGGTTCGCCCTCGTGACCCGCTTCTCGCCACGCGCCGCGGAAGGCGTCGATCTGCTCGGCCTGGAGAATGTCGAACGGGCGTCCGTCCGCCGAGGTGAGCAGCGTCGACGACATCAGGTTCACGCCCCTGCGGCCCGCCCACTCGGCGGAGTCGCGGTTGCCCGCGCCCCACCATACGCGGGACCGCAGCCCGGGGGAGTGCGGCTCGATGCGCTGCAGCCCGGTTCCCCCGCCGAAAGGCGATGACGCATCGCGCTCGGCAAGGCCCTCGCCCTCGATCGCGCGCAGGAAGAGCTCGAAGTGGTCGCGGGCGATGTCCGCGCCCCGTGGGTCGTCCGATCCGGTGTAGCCGAAGGCCTCGTAGCCGCGCACGACGGTCTCGGGTGAGCCCCGGCTCACGCCGAGCGCGAGCCGGCCGTCGGAGATGAGGTCGAGTGCCGCAGCCTCCTCTGCCAGGTACAGCGGATTCTCGTAGCGCATGTCGATCACGCCGGTGCCGACCTCGATGCTCCCCGTGCGCGCCGCGATGGCGGCGAGCAGCGGCATCGGCGACGCCTGCTGGCGGGCGAAATGGTGCACCCGGAAGTAGGCGCCGTTCACGCCGAGGTCGTCCATTCCCTGGGCGAGATCGATCGCCTGGTGCAGCGAGTCGGCGGCGCTGAGCTGCCGCCCGCCGCCCAGCGGGCCGTAGTGTCCGAACGAGAGGGTTCCGAATCGCTGCATGTCGATTGCAACGGTACGCCCGCGGCATCCATTCCGGTGAATGCAGTGCCGCTCCTACGTGCCGGCCGCGTCACGAGCCGTCACGGGGGAAGCGTTGTCGGCGCTTCGTGGTTGCCTGGTTTTCAGAGACAGGACGACGGAAGGACGAAGCATGGCACATCTCCTCGTGTTCGAGTTCCCCTCGCCCGGGCCGTTCGGCGCCGAGGCGGTCGCGGCGTTCAGCGAACTGGCCCACGACATCGCGGGTGAGAAGGGCCTCGTGTTCAAGGTGTGGACCGAGGATCCCGAGACCGGAGTCGCGGGCGGCGCGTACCTCTTCGAGACCAAGGAGGACGCCGATCGATACCTCGCGTTCCACAGTGAGCGACTGCGCAGCGTCGGCGTGACAGACATCGACGCGCGCAGCTACGGCGTCAACGACGGCCTCTCGGCGATCACCGGCATTCCGCCGCGCTGAGCACCATGTGAGGCGGGCACCGGTCCCACGCGCGCCACCCTCTGTCCGTCTGCCGCCGGCCGTGTCTACGATGGCCGGACAGAAGATCGCAGTGGGATGCCGCGGTGAGAGGAGGCGCGTCATGGTTCAGGTCCGCGTAGCCGGCGTCGCCCTCGACGCGTCAGGACAGCACGTGCTGCTGCTGAAGCCGGTGGATCAGATCCCCGGCGACGGCATGGTGCTGCCCATCTGGATCGGGCAGCTGGAGGCGACCTCGATCCTCGTGGCGGTGGAGAATGCCGATGTGCCGCGCCCGCTCGCGCACGACCTCATGGGCCTGATGCTCGCCGCGCTGGATGCGTCGGCGACACGGGTGGAGGTCACCCGGATCGAAGACGGCACCTTCTACGCCGAGATCACGATCTCGACCGCGCTCGGCGATCGCATCGTCGATGCGCGGCCGTCGGACGCCATCGCGCTCGCGTCGCGCGTAGGGGCGCCGATGTGGGTGGCGGACGAGGTCCTGGCGGAAGCGGGAGTGCCCGATGTGCTGACCGAGACCGATGCGTCCGAGCGTCTGGACGAGTTCAAGCGCTTCCTCGACGAGGTGGAGCCCGAGGACTTCGAGGGCTGACGAACCCGCCGCGGCGACGTGTATCTGGCACGCCGCGGCGTGCTCTTTCGTGGGGTGGCCCGCGCCCGAAGTGCGGGCGATGCTGACGGAGTCCTCTGGACGTGCCGTCGCGACCGTCTCCTCGAAAGGCAGTGCATGTCCCTCAACGATCTCGCCATCGACGTTCCCCATGCCGCGGTCGGCGCGGCCGCAGCAGAACTGCGCGCGGCGCTGGGCGCCCGCGTGGTGCTGCGCGATGACCCGGGCTTCGACGCCGCCCGGACGCCGTGGAACATCGCGGTGTCGCAGCATCCGTTCGCCGTGGCCCTACCCGAGTCCGCCGACGACGTCGTCGAGGTCGTGCGCGCCGCGACGCTCTGCGGGCTCCGCGTGGCGCCGCAGTCGACCGGCCACGCCGCCGGCGCCCTGGCCGACACCGACCTGACGCACACCGTGCTCGTCTCGCTCCGAGCCCTCCGCGGCGTGACCGTCGACCCCGAGGCGCGTACCGCCCGGGTGCTCGGCGGCTCTCTCTGGAACGACGTCCTCGAGGCGGCCGGGCCGCACGGACTCACGGCGCTGCACGGCAGCGCCGGCGACGTGTCGGTCGTCGGCTACACGCTCAGCGGCGGGCTCTCGTTCTACGCGCGTGCGCACGGCCTCGCCGTGAACGCTGTCCGCGCCGTCGAGGTCGTGACCGCCGACGGCGCGCTCGTGCGTGCGAGTGAGGACCAGCACCCCGACCTCTTCTGGGCGCTGCGGGGCGGCTCCGGCGCCTTCGGCGTCGTCGTCGCGATCGAGATCGACCTGCTCCCGATCGCCGAGGTGTTCGCCGGCATGCTGCTGTGGGACGTGTCGCGCGCTGCCGAGGTCGCCCACGCGTGGGCGCAGTGGACGGGTTCCGCGCCGGAGACGGCCACCACGGCGCTGCGGATCATGAACTTCCCGCCCCTGCCGCAGCTTCCGCCCTTCCTGTCCGGCCGGTCGGTGATCGTGATCGACGGTGCGATCGATGAGACGGATGCCGCGGCATCCGCTCTCCTGGCCCCACTTCGTGCGCTGCAGCCTGAGATCGATACGTTCGCCCGCATCCCCGCGGCCGCCGTCGTCGGCGTCCACATGGACCCGCCCGAGCCCACTCCCTCGGTCACCTGGCATGCGATGCTCGGCGCGCTGCCGCGGGAGGCCGTGGACGCGTTCGTCGCCGCCGCGCAGATTCCCGGGGTCTTCGTGCAGGAGGTGCGACACGTCGGCGGCGCGGTGAACCGCCGGCCCGTCGGAGGCGGCGCCATCGCCTCACTCGACGGCGAATACCTGGTGCACACCATCGGCATGGTGCCGGTGCCCGAGGCGCTTCCGGCCGTGACGGCTGCCGTGCGGGCCGGTGTGGCGGCGGTCGAGCCGTGGCGGATCGACGCCCTCGCGCTGACCTTCATCGACGCGCCGGGCGCCGAGCGAGCGGCGGCCTTCGGGCCGGCGTGGGCACGACTGCGGGCGCTCAAGCTCGCCTACGACCCCGCCAACCTCTTCGCGGCGGCACGCCCCGTCTGACCCGCGGTCCGGGGCGGCGCGGCTCAGGCCGCGCCGCTCCGCACGGCGGCCGCGACATCCGCAGGGGAACCCTGCCACGGCGCGCCGTGACCCGGAAGCACCCACGACGCGGACAGACCCGCGAGTCGGTCGAGCGATAAGGAAGCCTCCTCCGGGTCGTCGGTGAACGGTGCCGGCTGCATGCCCTCGTGGCCGGTGAGGACATGGCGCGTCGTGAGCGCGTCGCCGACGAAGACCGCGTCGACGAGGGGCACGTGCACCGCGATGCTGCCCGGGGAGTGGCCGGGCATCCCGACGATGACCGGCGAGCCGGGCAGGTCGAGGACGTCGCCGTCGTGGACCTCGACGACCTCCGACACGTACGTCGTGGGCATGGCCCGCTTGCGCAGCGCGTAGGCGAAGAAGCCGAGAGTCGGGCCGAGCTTCATCGGACCGCTCGCGACCTTGGGCTTCTCGCCGGTGCGTGCGCGCTCGGCATCCGCCTCGTGCACGTAGACCGGCACCGCGTGGTCGCGACGCAGGCGCTCGGCGAATCCGATGTGGTCGCTGTCGCCGTGGGTGAGGACGACACCCTTGACGTCGGCGGGGGTGAGGCCGAGGCCGTCGAGCTCGCGGACGAGGTCCTTCCAGTGGCCGGGAAGACCCGCGTCCACGACGGTGACGCCGTCGTCGGTGACGACGAGGTAGGCGGCGACGATGTCGTTGCCGATGCGGTGCAGGTGCGGTGCGAGCTTCATGACGCATCCTTCAGGGGTGAGGTGTCCGGGGTTGGCATGGCTACGATACGTAGCTATGATGGCTCATGTCAATAGCCATCGAGGGGATGCCGCATGCCGACGCCGGAACGCACGTCATACGCCGAGATCGTCGGGGCCGCGTCCGACCTTCTCGAGGAGTCCGGCCTCGCCGGGCTCACCATGCAGCGGGTCGCCGACCGGGTGGGAGTGCGCGCGCCGTCGCTCTACAAGCGCGTCCGCGACCGCGACGCACTCGTCGAGGCGGTCGCCACTGCCACGGTGGAGGAGCTGGCACGCAGGCTCGCGGCATCCGATCACTCCCTGGAGAGCCTCGCGCGCGTCTACCGGGATCTCGCGCATGAGCGCCCGGAGGGCTTCCGGCTGATGTTCGCCGCTGCCGCGCCGCAGGAACTCCTCGATCGTGCCGGTCTCATCATCGTCGACAGCGCTGCCGCGGTGGTCGGTGAGGCGCACGCGCTCGACGCGGCGCGGCTCGTCACCGCGTGGGCGACCGGGTTCATCCACATGGAGCTCGGCGGGGCGTTCCGTCTGGGCGGCGACGTCGACGCCGCCTTCGACTACGGGCTCGCCGCGCTGCGGAGGGGACTCGGCGCCTGAGGACTGCCGCGTCCCGCCCGCCACGCGTCCCGACCATCGGCGCTCGCCGTCGCGAGCAGCCGATCACCCCGCGGCACGCCTCACCCGGTGAACGGTCAGGCTCGCCGGGCCTACCAGCTCGGACGAGACGAGCTCGAGCTGCTCGGGATCGGGGAACAGGCGCCCGCCGGCCCCCACCGCGGTCGGGAAGGTGATGAGGCGGTATTCGTCGATGAGACCGGCGGCACGCAGTTCGCGGACGACAGACCCGCTGCCGATCACGACGACGTCCCGTGTCTGCACGGTGTCCGTCACCCAGTCGGAGAGCGGGCCGGCGATGGTGTGCGAGTTGCCCCAGGCGTCTGCGGGAAGCGGCCGGCGGGTCGCGACGGCCTTCTCGGCGCGGTTCATCGCCTGTGCGAACGGCGTCTCGCGCGGCGGCCAGAGCTCGGCGAAGTGGTCCCAGGTACGGCGCCCGAACAGCAGCACCCCCGTCTCGAGCATGCTGCCGAGCCGGAACTTGTCGCCGGCGACGCCCTCCGGGCCGTACCGCATCGCCCATCCGCCGAACGGCGTGCCGTCGCTGCCGTCAGGGTCCTGCACCACGCCATCCAGCGTGATGTACTGCACGACGATGACTCGTCCCATCCTGTCCTCCTTGTGAAGCGGGTTCATGAAGGAGATACGGATGGGATGCCGCGAACTCATCTCTGCGCGGCTATCTCTGCGCGGCGATCTCGTTCTCGAAAAGGGCGAACAGTCGAGGGTCCTGATAGACGAGCACGTGAGAGATCGCGCCGGCGCCGTCGCCGTCGAACAGCTGGACGGTGTGCGGCTCCCGTCCGTGCGGGGTGAGCCGATAGAGCAGGATGCCGAGCTGTCCGTTCGCAGAGATGGGCGTCGTCGTCCAGTCCGCGCCGCGGCGGACGAAGAAGTCGGCCATGAAGCGCCGGTAGGTGTCACGGCCGCGCGACCAGGCGGGCACCGGCGGCATCTCGAAGACGACGTCGTCGGCGACGAGGGCGGCGAGCGCTGCGACATCCGCCCGTTCGATCGCGTGCGCGTACCGCTCGACGGCCGTCGGGGCGAGGGGCTGAGGGCGTTGCGAGCCGGCGGCGATCGCGGATCGGGCGCGCTGCAGAGCGGAGTTCGCCGAGGCGACCGATACCTCCAGCGCCGCCGCCGTCTCGGCCGCCGAGAGCCCGACGAGGTCGCGGAGGACGAACGCGCCGCGCTGCAGCGGCGAGAGGGACTGCAGCATCGCGGTGACGGCGAGGCGCACGTCGCTGCGCCGCTCGGCGGTCCGCTCGACCTCGGATGCGCCGAGCCAGCCCGTGGGGGCGGGGGTCAGCCACGGCACGTCGAGGGAGGGCACCAGGGGTGCGCCGATCTCGATCCCCGGTTCCTGGAGGTCTCTCGGCAGCGGCCGGCGCGGCGCCTCGCGCAGCCGGTCCACGCACACGTTGCGTGCGATGCGATAGGCCCAGGTCGTCAGGCTCCCGCGTTCGGGATCGAAGCTGTCGCGGGCGCGCCAGATGCGCTCCATTGCGTCCTGCACAGCATCCTCGGCCTCGAACGGCGAGCCCAGCATCTGGTAGCAGAAGGCCAGCAGCGGGCGGCGGATGCCGGCGAGCTCGCCGTCCTCGATCGGTGCCACATCGCGAGCCTAGGGGGCGGCGATGCCGTGATGTCAACCGTGCGCGACGATCGGCTCGGGTGCCGCGACGGGGAACAGCGCGCGGACGACGCCCCAGCCCACGGCCGCCCCGACGATCTGGCCGGCGATGAACGGCAGCGCCGAGACCGGTGCGATTCCCGCGAACGTATCGGTGAACATGCGGCCGATGGTGATGGCCGGGTTCGCGAAGCTGGTCGACGACATGAAGAAGTAGGCCGCACCGGCTCGGAGATGTTCCACGACAGAGGCCCGGCGGTGGTCCGCCGGGCCCCTGCAATGTCAGCTACGAGTTGATCTGCTCGACGACGTCGTCGGCCGACTCCTCGATCGCCTTGCGAAGCTTGTCGTAGTCGTCGGAGTCGATCGCCTTGCTGATGCGCTTGTCCGCCCGGGTCAAGGCCTTCTCGACGTTGTCGGCCCACTTGTCGTCGACGACCGCGACGACAGCGGAAGTTCCGGGCGCGAGGTATTCGTCGACGTCGACGCCGAACTGCTTCTCTTCCCGGTTCTTCTTGATCTTCCCCAGGATCGCGCCGATGCCGGCGCCGACCGCGGTGGCCGCCAACAGCGGCGGGGCGAAGAGCCCGACGACCACACCGGCACCGGCGCCCCATGCTGCACCGTGGCCCACGGACTTGTCGCCGTGCTCCTTCCCCTGCACCTTGCCGTCCTTGTCGCGGACGAGCACCACAGCGCCGACGATCTCGTACCCGCCGGCGTCCTGCCCGCTTCGGAGCGCTTCGTAGTCATCCGAGGCCGACGCCGTGTCGTCGTACGAGCCCACTACCAATGCGAGATTCTGCGTACCCATCGATCTCTCCTCTTGTTGATCTCCGCCCGGGCCGGCCGGCCCGCGCGGGAGCCTGGGTCACCGGGGGGTGCTGTGATCCTATTGCCGGCCTGACGCACGTGCGAGGGTCCAACGGGTGAATTTCTCCGCATCGTCGTGTCGTGGACAGGGTCGAACGGGTACTGGCATCCTGGTGCGCACGCGACCTGATTCCTCGCACCGGTCGCCCGAGCGGGCGGAGTCCCCATGACCGAGATCGCGACGAGCCCGCGGATGTCCATCTCGCGGATTCCGCGGCACCCTACGGGCCCCGCCGTGTCGCCCGACATGGACGGGGTGCCGGCAACGTGAGTGCGCATCAGCCGCCGGCGGACGGGCCCGCTGCGGGCGCGCCTGCCGGGCAGCCGACGCCGCCGGCGGCACGCGATGTTCCCGTGGCGGAAAGCGGAGACTTCTGGCTGCTGCTCGGCGTTGCTGCGCTTCTCGGGGTCTTCGGCGGGCTGTTCGGTCTGTTCTTCATGTGGCTGCTCCATCTCGGTCAGAGCTGGTACGCGTATTCCAGCCCGGGTTGGATGGGGGGTCATTGGTGGTGGGTCGCGCTGACGGCCGCTGCCGGGCTCGTCATCGGGCTGCTCCGCTGGGCCACACGCCTGCCGTTCAAGACACCAGGATTGATCGCGGACCTGCAGGACCAGTATGTGAACCCGCGCCTCGTGCCCGGCATCCTGCTCGTTTCGACCGCCTCGCTCATCGGCGGGGCGAGTCTCGGTCCCGAAAAGGCGCTGGGGTCGGCCGGCGGCGGTCTCGGCCAATGGCTGGCGGCGAGGCGTCGACTCGATGACGATGCGCGCGGCGCCACGACCCTCAGCGGAATGGCCGGAGCCTACGGCGGACTCTTCTCCAGCCCGATCATCGTCGTGATGATGATCGTCGAGCTGGCGCGGCCGGGCGGAGCGAAGCTCACCAGGGTGCTCGTCACGTCGATCCTGTCGGCGAGCATCAGCTTCGGCGTCTACTTCGCTGTCGCGGGGACGGTCTTCCTCGACCTCTACGAAGTTCCGTCGTTCTCCTACGAGAACTGGTACCTCTTGGCGGGGGTGGGCATCGGACTGCTCGCGGCGGTTGCGAGCTCTCTGCTCGGCCTGATCGTCACTGTGTCGGGCAAGCTGTTCGACAGGCTGCGGCTCCCCGACATCGTCAAGTCGATCGTCGGCGGCGTGCTGTTCGGCGTCGTGGGGGTGATCCTTCCGCTCACGATGATGACCGGCACCGATCAGCTCGGCGTCGTGCTGAAGGAAGGGTCGGCTCTCGGCCTCGGACTGATCGCCGCTCTGGTGATCGCGAAGATGATCACCATGGGAGTCAGTCTCGGCAGCGGCTTCATCGGCGGCCCGATCTTTCCGTCACTCTTCATCGGAGGAACGGCCGGGGTCGCATTGCACCTCGCGGTGCCGAGCCTCCCTCTCGGCCTCACCTTCACGTGCATGCTCGCGGCGGTCGTCGGCGGGTTCGTGTCGGCGCCGTTCGCGATGGTGCTCTTCGCCGCTTTCACGACGCAGATCGGTGCGCTCAACACCACGCCGGTCCTGGTCGCGGTGATCACCTCTTTCGTCACCGTCCAGGCGGTCCAGTTCCTCCTCGCCAGGCGGGTCAAGCGCCGCACCGACGCCGCAGCCGCTGCCCCCGGGAGAGCGGCCTGATCCCGACGCGAGCTCCCTTGAGCTGAGCTCGAGGTCAGCCGGCTTTGGTCGGCGTGAGCCTCACGCCGAGCGCTATGGCCAGGGTGGCAGCGGCCAGAGCAGCCAATCCGATCGAGAGGGTGGCTGCGGTGGCGACTGCGCCCACGAGAAGCGGTCCCGCGCTGTCGCCCAGTTCGCGCCCGAGCTCGGCCGACCCCATCGTTCGACCCATGCGTTCGTGGGGCGTGGAGTCGGCCAGGGCGGCGAACGCGAACGGTGTCGTGACGCCGATGCCGGCACCGATGAGCACCGCCGCTGCGTAGAGGCCGACGGGTCCCCAGGGTGCGGCCGCGACCAGAACGCCCGCCGCCATGACGACCAGCCCGGTGACGGTGCCGGCTCGATCGGAGAAGGTCCCGCGGTCGCGGAGGGAGCCGAGCCACGGCTGCACGAGGGTCAGGGTCAGCGCGAGCACGGACGCGATCGCGACGGATGCGACCATCCCTGCGCCCCCCTCCACCGCCAGCGCGGGCAGAAAGCCGATCGATGCACCCAGCACGGCAGTGGACGTCGCCAGAGCGAGGGTGGGAATGACGAAGCGGCGGTCGGTGGTCTGCTTCACGAGGTCGACCACGGTGTACCGCGCCCGGGGCAGGGGAGCGAGGGAGGGCAGCGCAACGGCGACCCACACTGCGGTCACTCCTGCGGCCACGGCGAGCACGACGAAGAGCAGCGGCATCCCGCCCACGCCGATCAGGAGCGCGGCGAGGATCGGTCCGAGCATGTAGCCCAGGCTCTTCCACGACCCGTAGCGTCCGAAGTAGCGCCCCGTGCGTCCGGGGCCCGCCAGGCGGGCCACCGATGCGGACGCGGCAGGAGAGAACGCCGCGGCCGCCGCGCCCTGTCCGAGTCGTGCGGCGGCGAGGAGGAGCGCGTTCTCCGCACCCAGCCCGAGCAGCGAGAGGACTGCGAAGGCGACGAGACCCCCCACGATGACCGGTTTCGGTCCGATACGGTCCGAGAGCGCGCCGAACACGGGTTTGAGGAGCACTTCCGCGATGTCGTAGAGCGCGAGCAGGACGCCGATCCGCAGCAGGCTCAGGCCGATGTCCTCGCCCGTCGCACCCAGCGCCGCCGCAACGCTGAACGCACCGAAGGCCGTGACGAATCCGGCGGCATAAAGAGGCGCCAAGCGCGCGGGCGCCGTCTCCGCCGGCTCGGGCAGTTGGGGCTTCGAGGGAACGGACACGCTCGATCGTACGGCCCGACGGCTCGCCGGACGCGCCGGCTGCGCAACAAGACGGCGCCGGACGCTCACTGGGGTTCGTACGCGTGGCGCCGCTGCAGCCTGAGCGATCATCGGCGAGGATCATGACAGCTCGCAGATGGCAAGCCCCTCCCGCCGCGCGCGGCCCTGGCGGAGCCTCGCTCTATGAGTCACCCAGACGACATCAAGCAGCCACTGGACGACCTGCCGCCGCTGGAAGAGCGCGACAAGGCGATCGAGATCGAAGAGCCGCACTATCCGGGCACGGATCGGCCGGCCGAGTCTTCGGCGGTCGGCCCGGCGACGGCGGCGGAGCCGGACCGACCGGGCAGACACGGCCTCGACAAGCCGCCCACGAGCGGCGCGTGAGCAGGTCCCCGCGTTCCAAGGACACCGCGGGCGTGCGGCACTCGATGCTCTCGACGCGATACTCGTGGGCGGTGTTCGTCAGCGCAGTTGACGGTCCGACTCGGCGTCGGTGGGCGCTCGTCTGACCGCCGCCATCATCGGCGGAGAGGCGGTCAGCGGTCGAGGCCCGGGGGTTCCCACCACCGAGGAACTCTCGCGCTACAGTTCGGGGGTGAGCAGCCGCGTACATTCCGAGCGCGCGCAGTTCGTCCGATCGAGCCGGCGCTTCCGGCTGCACCCTGCCCAAGCGGTGGTGACCGGGTTCGGCATCGCCGTCGCGGCCGGCACGATTCTGCTCATGCTGCCCATCTCGAAGGTGGGCCCCGGCGGCGCGAGCTTCATCCAGGCGCTCTTCACCTCCACGAGCGCAGTGTGCGTCACGGGTTTGACGGTCGTCGACACAGCGACCTTCTGGACCCCGTTAGGGCAGGTGGTGATCCTGGCGCTGATTCAACTCGGCGGCCTCGGGATCATGATCTTCGCGTCGCTCATCGGCTTGGTGCTGGCTCGCAAGCTGTCGGTGCGCGCACGGCTGAACACCGCCGCCGAGGCGAAAGCAGTCGGGTTCGATGACGTGCGCGGGCTCGTCCGCGGCATCGTCGTCATCTCCTTCGCCATCGAAGGCGCGACGTTCCTCCTGCTCTTCCTCCGCTTTCTCTCGGCCTATGGCTACACCGTGGGCGAAGCGGCGTGGTACGGCGTATTCCATGCGGTGTCGTCGTTCAACAACGCGGGTTTCGCCCTGTACAGCGACAACCTGATCGGATTCGCGCAGGACCCGTTCATCTGCTTGCCGATATGCGGGGCGATCATCCTCGGCGGACTGGGGTTCCCGGTCATCGTGCAGCTGCGCAAGGAATTCCGCCGCCCACTGCACTGGTCGATGAACACCAAGCTGGTCCTGTGGGGCACCGCCGTGCTCCTGATCGGCGGCACGGCATTCATTGCGTTGCTGGAGTGGAACAATGCGCGGACCCTCGGCGAGATGGATCCCTGGGGTCGCGTACTCACCGCGTTCTTCCAATCGGTGCAGACCCGCACCGCGGGGTTCAATTCCGTCGATATCGGGGCGTTGCACGACGAGACCTGGCTGGGAATGGACGTGCTGATGTTCATCGGCGCGGGTCCAGCCGGAACAGCGGGCGGGATCAAAGTCACGACCTTCGCCGTGCTGTTCTTCATCATGATGACCGAATTGCGTGGTGAGGGTGCGGTCAACATCTTCGGCAAGCGCCTCTCGCGGGCTGTGCACCGCCAGGCGATCACGGTCGTGCTCATCGCGGTTGCGGCGGTCGTCGCCGGAGCCGCACTTCTGATGCTTCTGACGGGAGAGAGTCTCGATCGTGCGCTGTTCGAGACCGTCTCGGCGTTCGCCACGGTCGGTCTCTCGACGGGCATCACGGCGAGCCTCTCCGCTCCTGCACAGCTGGTCCTGGTCGTCCTCATGTTCCTCGGCCGTCTGGGCCCGTTGACCCTCGGCTCCGCGATCGCGCTGCGCGACCGGCGGATCCTGTACGAATACCCGAAAGAGAGGCCCGCCGTTGGCTAGATTCCCTCTGCTCCGTGGTGACACCTCGCGCCGCATCGCCGAGGCCGATTCGGTCGCGGTGATCGGGCTCGGCCGGTTCGGCAGCGCCCTCGCACTCGAACTGGTCAGTGGTGGGACGGAGGTGCTCGGCATCGATGCCGACGAAGAGCTCGTGCAATCGCTCAACGGCGAGCTCACCCAGGTCGTCCGCGCTGATTCGACCAGGTACGAGGTGTTGAAGCAACTCGCGGTCGATGAGTTCGACCGGGTGGTCGTGGCTATCGGCGGCGACATCTCCGCGTCGATCCTGACCTGCTCCGTGCTGCTGAGCATGAACATCCCGGTCATCTGGGCCAAGGCCGTCGATGATCGACACGGATTGATCCTCGAGCAATTGGGGGTGCATCACGTGATCTACCCCGAGAAGGACATGGGTCGCCGTGTTGCGCACCTCGTGCGCGGTGCGGCGCTGGATTTCATCGAGGTCGCACCGGGTTACGCCTTGGTGAAGGCACCGGTGCCATCGACCATCCAAGGAATTCCGCTGGGCGAGACCGGGCTGCGCAAGAAGCACGGCGTCACCATCGCGGCGTACCACCACGACAGCGGTTCGTGGACGAACGCCGACAACACGACAGTCCTGCAAGCGGGCGACACGATCCTCGTCGTCGGCCCGACGCGGGATGCTGAGCGCTTCGCCCAGTTGCGCTGATACCGGGCAGGGGGCCGTCCGCGACGGGATCGCCATCGGCACGCTGAACGGTTGAGGGACATGCGCGTCCGCATGGCAGCCGTCTCGTGCAGTATTCGCAAGGTGCGTGCGCCGTGGGCTCGGATGATTCCACACCCGCATGTCTTTGTCCACGGGGATGCCCGCGCTCGGTTCACCGCCGAGACTCGCCGATGAAGGAGGAGACAATGGTCGACCGCATCGCCGAGATCCGCGGAACCCGCGCCCCATTCGCGCAGCGCGAGCGATGGCCGGTCCGGCTCGCCGCCCCGCAGGCTCTTCAGGTCGCACGATGACCGCCCGCCCGGGCCCCCGGATGCGCGCGAACCGTGCCGGGGCGAGCGGCTATGCCGCCGGACTCAGCCTGGTCGTACTCGCCCTGACCGGCGCGGTGGGCCTCGCCCTCAAGCAACCCTGGCTGTTCCCCAGCCTCGGCCCCACGGTCATGCTGTTCTTCGAGTCGCCCGAGAACGAAGCCTCGCGCCCGAAGAACGCGCTCGTGGGGCACGCCGTCGGTCTGGTGGCGGGCGCAGCGTGCTTCTACGCTCTCGGCCTCAGCGGCCAGCCTTCCGCACCTGATGGTGGTCTGACCGTCTCGTACGTGGTGGCCGGCACGCTATCGGTGGCCATCACGACGCTCGTGCTCACGCTGCTGAAGACGCCTCACCCGCCCGCAGGAGCGACCACGCTCATCGTGAGCCTCGGCATCCTCACGCAGCCGCCGCAGCTGCTCGCGATGGCGGGCGCCATCGTGCTCGTCACACTCGCCGGGTGGGCACTCAACACGCTCCTGCTGGGTCGCGAGCGCTGACCGAAATCTGCCAACCGCTTGCCGGCGCGGGTCGTGCGGCCCGATGGATCCGGGGAAGGCGGCTTGGTAGAGCAAGGCGGATTGGGCGGCGCCGCACAGGATCCACCCCGCAGTGAAGACCCAGATCGTGGGTGCGGCGGCTGCGCCGATCAGTGCGACGGTTCCGACGACGGCGCCCATCACCATGATGCGTCTCGGATGTCGATCCAGCCGATGTCCGACGGGGATCGCGCACAGGGCGGACGTCAGCAGCCCCAGGGTGATCGCGACGAAGACTGCATCGTCGTTCCATCCGGTGTCGTCGGCGATCGCCGGGGCCGCCACCAGCACGGCGTAGTACATCACGCCCCATGCGACGATCTGCGCGAGCGCGAGCGCCGCCAAGCGTCCACCGCTGCGGGGAGGTCGCTCCATCAGCCCCGTGCGACGGCCGGCTCGGGCACCGCAACCGGGAAGAGCAGCCGCACGGTCGCGAACCCGAGTGCCGCGCCGACGAACTGTGCTCCGATGAACGGCAGCGCCGATGCCGGAGCGATTCCGGCGAAGGTGTCGCTGAACATGCGCCCGATGGTGATCGCGGGGTTCGCGAAGCTCGTCGACGAGGTGAAGAAGTAGGCCGCGCCGATGTAAGCGCCGACGGCCGGGGCGGCAAGGTGCGATCGCCCCGTCCGCACGAGCGCGAAGATCAGAAGGATCAGCCCGGCTGTCGCCACCACCTCCGACAGCAGCAGCGGCCACGAGGAGCGGTCCGTCGTGCTCCAGGCAACCGCGCGGGCCGCGAACATGACATTGGCGAGCACCGCGCCCGCGATGCATCCGAGCACCTGTGCTGGCAGGTACACGGCTGCCGTCGTCCAGGTCCGTCGGTGCAGGGTGATGTCGACGAGGGTCACGACAGGGTTGAAATGCGATCCCGATACCGTCGCGAAGACGAGGATCAGCACCGCGAGGCCGAGCGCGGTTGCGAACGCGTTCTCGAACAGCTGCAGCCCGACATCCGTGGGGGAGAGCCGCTGCGCGGCGATGCCAGACCCGATCACGACGGCGGCGAGTCCCGCGCTGCCGAGGAATTCACCGGCGGCGGCGCGAACGGTGTGCGTCACGATGCGACGAGGAGCTGTGAGACGCGGTCCAGCGCGCCGGGTACGAGCTTGAAGTAGGCCCACGTGCCGCGCTTGCTTCGGGTGAGGAACCCGGCCGTCGTCAGGATCTTCAGGTGGTGCGACACCGTGGGCTGGCTGAGCCCGACCGGCTCGATCAGATCGCACACGCATGCTTCGGAGTCTTCCGAGGCGGCCACGATGGACAGCAGGCGCAGCCTCGCCGGATCGGCGAGTGCTTTCATGGTGGTGGCGAGCTGTTCGGCCTCCGCTGCGGAGAGCGGCTCGCGCACCAGGGGTGCGCAGCAGGCGCCGGCGGTGACGTCCGTCACGTCGAGCATCGTGGTCATACATCGAGAGTAGTCGATATTGACAGACGTCGATAGATGGGGTCACAATCGTATCGAAGTTCATCGATATCCGTTGGAGGATGCTGTGACCCTGCTCGACCTGACACCCCGCGTCTCTGAGGCCAGTCGGCTTTCGACCCTGCCCGTCGTGATCATCGGCGCTGGTCCGATCGGTTTGGCGGCTGCTGCGCATCTGGTCGAGCGCGGCATCGACTTCGTCGTCTTCGAGGCGGGGGATGAGGTCGCCGCAAGTGTGCGCTCATGGGGACACACCCGCCTGTTCTCTCCGTGGAAGCACCTCGTGGACCCCGCATCCCGCCGCCTGCTGGAGGAGCGCGGCTGGGAACTGCCCGACCCGGATCGTGCACCGACAGGAACGGAACTCGTCGAGAAGTACGTCGCACCTCTCGCGGCGCTCGACGAGATCGCCCCGCAGATCCGCACCGGCGTCCAGGTGATCGGCGTGACGCGCGAGGGCATGGATCGCACCCGCACGGCGGGCCGCGCCGCAGCGCCCTTCGCCGTGCGTATCCGAACCGTGAACGGCGACGTCGAGGATGTCGCCGCCCGCGCCGTGATCGACGCCTCGGGCACCTACCTCTCCCCGAACTCCCTCTCCTCCAGCGGCCTCGAGCTGCTGGGCATGTCCGACATCGCTGCACACGTGACTCCGGCACTCCCCGACGTTCTCGGAAGGGATCGCGCGCAGTTCGCGGGACGGCGAGTCACCGTGGTCGGAGCGGGACACTCCGCCGCGAACACGCTGCTCGCACTGGTGCAGCTCGCACGGGAGGAAGCCGGCACCAGCGTGACCTGGCTCATTCGCAACGCGAAAGTGGTGCGCGTATCGTCCTCGCCGGGCGACGAGCTCATCGGACGGGCAAACCTCGGAAGCCGCGTCGACCGCGCCGTCGAGCGTGGCGACATCGCCCTCGTCGACGGCTTCGAGATCATCCGTGCGCGCCGCACCGGCGACGCCGTCGAACTGGTCGGCCACCGGGGCGGCGAGGTGGTGGACCACGAGACCGATATCGTCGTCAATGCCACCGGATTCCGGCCGAACCTCGACATCCTCCGAGAGATCCGGCTCGATCTCGACGAGATCGTCGAGGCGCCCAGGCGTCTCGCGCCGCTCATCGACCCGAACGTCCACTCGTGCGGGACGGTCGAGCCGCACGGGTTCCGGGAACTCACCCACCCGGAGCAAGGGTTCTTCATCGTCGGAATGAAGTCGTACGGCCGGGCGCCGACCTTCCTGCTGGCGACCGGATATGAGCAGGTGCGCTCGGTGACGGCGTGGATCGCCGGCGATACCACGTCCGCGTCGAACGCCGAGCTGGTTCTCCCGGCCACCGGCGTCTGCTCCACCGACGCCGCCAACGGCGGTGGATGCTGTTGACCGAGGTCCGCGAGATGACGCCGGCGGACTGGCCGACGGTCGAGAAGATCTACGCGCAGGGAATCGACGACGGCGAGGCGACCTTCGAGGTCGCCACCCCCACCTGGCAGGCTTTCGACGGAGGGAAGCTGCCGGGACTGCGGTTCGTGGCACTGGACGCGGGCGGAGTCGTCATGGGCTGGGTGGCGGCATCCGCGGTCTCGTCGCGGCCGGCATACCGCGGCGTCGTCGAGCACTCCGTGTACATCGACCGCAGCGCCCGCGGCCAGGGCGTTGGCCGCCTCCTGCTCGATGCCCTCATCAGCGCCGCTGAGAACTCCGGTGTCTGGACCATCCAGTCGAGCATCTTCCCGGAGAATGCCGCAAGCGTCAGGCTCCACGAGGCGGCGGGATTCCGCGTCGTGGGGCGACGTAAGCGCATCGCCCAATCCGGAGCCGGCCCGCACGCGGGCAGCTGGCGCGACACACTGCTGATCGAACGGCGAAGCTCCACTGTGCAGAGCGACTGACGATGGATGCCGCAACCATCCGCCGCTACCTCAGCAGACCCCGTCTGACCGTCCTGGAGATCGTCGACGCCGGCGGCGCACGCGACGCCGACGACATCGCGCGGTCATGGCTGGAACGCCGACCATCGCTCTCGCCTGCTCACGCACGACGGTTGCCGAGGATCGCGGGGCAGCTGTTGTGGCAGTTGGCGAACCTCGAGTGGATCGAGCGTTCGGACGGTAGGTGGGTGGTTACCGATCTGGGGCGATCCGTTCGAGACCTGCACCCCGTGGTGACCTGACCTTCGCCGTCTCGAGGCTGGCAGAAGAGATAGACTGCGATCTATGAGTACGCCCGGCGATCTCAGTTCCTTGGCGGATCCCACACGCGCGCGCATTCTCCGCCTGATCCGCGAGTCCGAGGAGGGTCGAGCGCTGGTCGGCCGGCTCGCCGAGGTGCTGGGGCTTCGGCAGCCGACCGTCAGTCACCACATGAAGGCTCTGCACGAAGACGGCATCGTCGTACGAGAGCCCGACGGGCGCCGCGTCTGGTACTCGATCGCCGCAGACCACCATGACCGAATCGATGCGCTGCTCGGCGGGGCCATGTCTGTCACCGAGCCGGACCTCGAGCGCATCGCGAACGATCTGACTCTTCGCTTCCACGGAGTCTTCAGTCCCGAGAGCGTCCATGCCGCGGTCGTCGATAGTCATGACCTGCTTGCGAGCCGGTCCCGGTCGCCGATGATCGCGAGTCGGACGGCATCGTTCGCGGCTGCCCGCCTCGACGCGATGAAGCAAGTCAGCGGGCGTCCGAGCGCTACTCCGACCGTGCTCTTCGTGTGCGTGCAGAACGCCGGCCGCTCGCAGATCGCCGCCGGGATCCTGCGCCAGCTCGCCGGCGACCGAGTGGCCGTGAGGACGGCCGGTTCCCAGCCGGCGAGTGATGTCCGTCAGGCCATCGTGGCGACTCTCGACGAGATCGGCGTTCCGCTCGGAGGAGAGTTTCCCAAGCCTCTCACCGACGAAGTCGTGCGCGCGGCGGACGTGGTCATCACCATGGGCTGCGGCGACGCATGCCCGATCTACCCTGGCCGGCGCTACCTGGACTGGGATCTCGAAGACCCGGTCGGGAAGTCGCCCGCTCGGATTCGCGCCATCCGGGACGACATCGAAGCGCGGGTGCGGGAGCTGCTGAACGATCTCGTCGCCGATCGTTCATCTGCCGGCTCCCAGATCAGATAGATCGTGGTCTATGCTTCTCGAAAGAGAAGGCGAGACCCCGATGACTGGCAAGCCCACCGTCCTCTTCGTCTGCGTGCACAATGCGGGCCGTTCGCAGATGGCCGCCGGCTACCTCCGTGCGCTCGGCGGCGACGATGTCGAGGTGCTCTCGGCTGGTTCTGCGCCGAAGGACACCATCAACCCCGTCGCCGTCGCGGCGATGGCAGAGGAGGGGATCGACATCGCGGGGAACACTCCGAAGGTGCTGACCGTGGATGCGGTCCGGGAGTCCGATGTCGTCATCACGATGGGGTGTGGCGATGCGTGCCCGATCTTCCCGGGCAAGCGCTACGAGGACTGGGAGCTGGACGACCCGGCGGGCCAGGGTATCGAGGCGGTTCGCCCGATTCGCGACGAAATTCGCGGGCGCGTGGAGTCGCTGCTCTCCGAATTGACCGGCCAGCCCCGGTAGACCGTCGCCGTCGCCGGGTCCTACGCGACCGAGCGGTCTGGGCGGAACGCACAGCGGACTCTGCAAGAGCGATCGAGGGGAGCGGAGTCTCGTCACCGCGCCGCCGCACTCGAGTCGTTGGAGCGACGCGAACGGTCTCAGCAGCTGTGGCCGCGCACCTGGTCCCTTTGACAGTACAGTGACGGCTGTATAGTCGTGCTGTGCTCACGATTGCTAGCCGCCTTGATGTGATGAACCGGCTGGGTCGTGCGATGGCGGACCCCACCCGATCCAGAATCCTCCTGACGCTGTTGGACGGCGCGAACTATCCGACGATCATGTCGCGGGAGCTGGAGCTGACCCGGGCCAACGTGTCGAACCACCTCACCTGCCTCCGCGACTGCGGCATCGTGGTTGCAGAGCCGCAGGGCCGCCAAACGCGCTACGAGATCGCCGACGTTCATCTCGCACAGGCGCTGCGCAGCCTGATCGAGGTCAGCCTCGCTGTCGACGAGAACGCGCCGTGTATCGACGAGTCCTGCGCCGTCGCCGGCTGCTGTGCGGGCGGCGACCGTTGAGCGCGCCCGTCTCCGAGCAGCGGCGCCAGGTGCTGCATCGTCGGGTGCGGTTGATCGTCGCGTTCACCATCAGCTACAACATCATCGAAGCGATCGTCGCGATCTGGGCCGGTTCCATGGCCTCGTCCGCCGCGCTGATCGGCTTCGGGCTGGACTCCGTGGTCGAAGTCCTCTCTGCCGCCGCGGTGGCCTGGCAGTTCACCCGCAAGGACCCGGAACGGTGGGAGAAGCCCACCGTCCGTGCCATCGGCATCGCATTCTTCGCCCTCGCCGCGTACGTCATCGTCGACGCCATCCTCACTCTGACCGGGATCGAGGAGGTCGATCACAGCCCGCTCGGCATCGGCATCGCGACCCTCAGCCTCATCGTGATGCCCGTTCTCGCCTGGTTCGAGTTCCGCACCGGACGCGAGTTCGGCTCCAGGAGCGTCCAAGCTGACGCGAAGCAGCTCCTTCTCTGCGTCTACCTGTCCGGCACCGTGCTCATCGGGCTTCTCCTCAACACCCTGTTCGGGTGGATGTGGGCTGATTCCGTCGCCGCACTGGTCGTCGCCGGCCTCGCCATCCGAGAGGGCATCGAGGCATGGCGTGGCGAGGTCGAATCGCCCTTCGGGACTCTCGACGAGGACGACGACTGACGACACTCGGCAGCCGATGAGCGAGGGACGTCCGTCGGTGGTCCGCGGTCGGGGGATTTCAAACTGGTCGCGATCCTCTGAAAACACCGGGATCGCAGGTGCGGAGGATGAGGATTCGAACTCCCATTTTCTGAGGGGCGAATGAGGCGTTCTGCCGCGTATTTCCGCGGTGTTCCCGAACTCGGATGCCGGTGCACCACCGTCTTCGGCGCACCACCCGCGTCCCAGGTGGTCCACGAGCGGGCTGCGCGTCGTGGGTGTCGGCGTGATCGGGGTCATCGCGGGGCCCGTTCGCGGGGTGGGTCATCCAGGACCTGATTGGCATTGCATTCGTGACTGGCGGGGGCAGATTCCCGCTGGAGATCGGCGTCCTCATCGGCAACCTGATGCCCGTCACGGCCGTCGTTACCGCCGTTCTCGTCGACCGGAACTCCGCCAGAAGGAGGCGAGCGGGCGCAGTGCCGCGGGACTTCGGATCCGCCGGCCCGTGAGCGGCTACGCCCCCGCGAGCCCGGCGTGCGCCGCGCGGCGTGTACCCGCCGGGCGGCCTCCCGCGCTTCCCGCGGTTCGCCGCGTGCTTGCTGTGGCTCGCTAGTGGGTGCTGTCTCCGGACTGCTCGATCCGCGCTGCGGGAGTGGCGACCTTCACCCAGATCGGCGGATGTGGTTTGCGGCGCTCACGATAGAGCACGAATGCAAACGGGGCCCAGATGATCACCGCAAGTCCGACCCCGACGAGCAACCCGCCGACCGTGTCCGATATCCAATGCGCCCCGAGGTATGTGCGGCTCAGCATCATCAGCACGGTGTAGGCGGCCCCCACGATCCACACCCATGTGCGCCAGAAGATGATTCCCAGCGTCGTCGCCATGAGCGCTGCATTCGCGCTGTGGCCGGACGGGAACGAACCGACGTCGGCGGTGACGAGGATATCGGTCGGACGCGGACGACCAATGAGGTTCTTGATGACGAGCACCACCAGCGCGCTCGCGATGGTGGCACAGACGAAATACAAGGCCGCCCACGGCCTTCGCCAGAGAAGCAGGCCGGCGATGATGACGAGCGGAACAAGAGCGATCCCGCCGACGCCCCCGCCGAGCCAGTTCAAGAAGAGGGCGAGGCCGGTGAACACCGGCACGCGCGCCTCGACCAGCTCTCCCATCCACTCCACCTCGAAACCGAACGGCTTGTCCGCCTGCCGATAGAAGATCACCGCGCCGAGCAGGACGACCAGCAGCAGTGCGGCAACTGCGGAGACCACCCACCACAGGCGAGCGATCTTCACCGGCGCGGGCGCCGGCCCGTCGACCAGCTCCGAGACGTCTTCGTCATCCATGCGTTGATCGTACGTTCAACGGTCGCGGCGACGGCGAACACGACGACCCCTATCGACCAATCTCACCCGGTCAGAGGTCCTTCGCTCGGCCCACTCCCATTGCCGCTGACCCGAGTCGGGGCTTGGGGAATGGTGACGGTGACGGTGAAGCCGCCTGCCGGCCGGTTTGCCAGTTGCACCTGCCCATCGGCGGTCGAGACGATTGCCGCGACGATGGCGAGGCCTAGTCCGCTGCCACCGGTCGCGTCGCTTCGGTGCGTGTCCGGGCGTGAGAAGCGGTCGAAGGCGACGGGGAGGAAATCTTCGGGCATCCCGGGGCCCGAGTCCTCGACTGTCAGGCAGATGCCGCCAGTTTCGCGTGTCAGGTGGGCGTGCACCTCTCCGGATTTCGGAACGGCGCGCAGGGAGTTGCCCACGAGGTTGTCGATCACCTGGGAGAAGTTCATCGTCGAGATCCGGTAGTGACTCGGGTCGTCCGTGTCATCGACGTCGAACGCGACGGAGATGTCTTTGTGCAGCGCCAGCAGGCGGGCACGGTCGGATGCCGCGCCGAACTCGGCCACGATCGCGCTCCACGGTGCCGATTGGGCGTCCTGTCCGGCCTCCAGCGCCGACAGGACGAGGAGGTTCGTCGTGAGTCGCGCCAGCCGGTCGACCGAGTGCTCGGCCTGCTCGAGGTCGGCTTTGAGCGCCGTCGGGTCACCCTCACTGAGGTGGGCCAATTCGAGCTGCGCCTGCAGTGCCGCGAGGGGGGTGCGCAGTTCGTGGCTCGCGTCGGAGACCATCTGTTTCTCCCTGGCCGCGGTCTCACGAACGTTCGTGATGAACGAATTGAGGGTGACGGCGAGAGCAGACAGCTCATCGTCCGCGGGACCGACGGGCAGGGGGTCGGCCGATTCGGTGGCCTGGAGTGTCTCCGCGCGCCGGCGCATCCGCGTGACCGGCCGGAGGGCGGCGGTGGTGAGCAGCCAGGAGGCAAGCCCGAACCCGACCAGGAGCACAGCCGCACCGATCACGAGCGCGTACGTGACGTTGGTGAGGACGATCTCCGTCAGCCGCTGGTCGCGGGTGGCGACGACGTGCCAGTCGCCCTCGGGGGTGGTGACGGTGCGAACGATCACGAGGTAGTTCGCGCCCGCTCGTGTGATGAAGTGCGAGCCGTCGTCCAGCTGGGTGAGCTCGTCCATTCCGGCTTCGAGCGCGCCCGGGATGTTGCTCACGACCGAGTGACCGTTGGAGTCGACGACGGCGACGTGCTGCTCCCCGCCCGGTGGGTCGATCTCGTCGGGGTGAGCCTTGATCTGGGTCAGGTAGGGGGTGGTTGCGTCGTAGAGGAGCTTCTTGTCGGAATTGATCTGCACCTGCGCGGTCTCGAACCGGAAGGCGACCGCCGCGCCCGTCAGCAAGACGGCGGCGACGGCGACGCTGCCGAGGGTGATCCTCCAGCGGATAGAGAGTCGTCGAAACCATCTCATCCTGAGACCGCCGCGAAGTAGCCGACCCCGCGAACCGTGACGATTGAGACGATGCTGTCCCGCGCTGCGAGCTTCTTGCGCAGAGCGCTGATGTACTGCTCGACGATGTTCGGGTCGATGTGGGCCGCGGACCCCCACACCGCCTCGAGCAGTTGCGTGCGGGTAGCGGTGGCTTCCAGGCGGGTGATGAGCTCGCGTAGCAGCATGAACTCGTTCGGGCTGAGGGCGAGCGACTCACCCGCGACGTACCCTTTGCGCGACTGAGAGTCGAGCGTGAGGTCGCCGGCGGTGACTTCGGCCCGGTGCGCGGCAGGATCGCGCCGGATGAGAGCACGGATCCTCGCTGCCAGTTCTGCGAAGCTGAAGGGTTTGGTCAGGTAGTCATCGGCTCCGGAGTCCAGTCCAGTCACGCGGTCGTCGACCGCGTCCCGCGCGGTCAACAGGATGATCGGCAGGGCGTTCCCGGATTCGCGGACGTGGCGGCACACTTCGAAGCCCGACATCTGCGGGAGCATCACGTCGACGACGGCGAGGGCGAACTTCCCGGCGGCCGCGTTGATCAGCGCATCGACTCCATTGGCGACCAGAGCGGTGCGGTACCCCTCGGCGCGGAGGCCGCGTACGAGCGCGAGTCCCATCTGCTCGTCGTCTTCGACGATGAGGATCGACTTCGCCGCCGCGGCGGCGGGCGACGTGTTCATAGCGCTGCGACAGCCCGCGCCGGTGGTCGCGTGATGTGTCGCATGACCACAAGGTAACCCCGTCGTCCCGGGCGGTCGACTGCGCGCCGAGATTCCTTTACAGAGTTTCAACAACGGAGGCGGAATTCCCAGTCGCTCGGCATCACCACGGCCGATCATTGCCCCTGTGACCGCGCTCCTGCCCCCGCGCACTGCCGCCGGCAGCACGCGATTTCCTGCGCGTGATCAGAGGGGACTGCCGCTCGCAATGGGGCTTCTGGGGTTTGCGGTCGTGTGGGTCGGGTCATGGATTCCATCGTTCTGGGGGGATGAAGCCGCGAGTGTGCTGTCCGCCGAACGCCCGCTGTCGTCCCTGATGCGGATGCTCGCGAACGTCGATGCCGTGCACGGCCTCTATTACCTCTTCCTGCACTTCTGGATCCACGTGTTCGGCGCATCCGAGATGTCCGTCCGGCTGCCCAGTGCCATCGCGGTCGGGTTCTGCGTCGCCGGGACGTTCGTCGTCGGTCGGATGCTGGTCGGAAGCCGGTTCGGTGTTCTCGCCGCGGTTTTGTGCACAATGCTGCCTCGGACCGACTACATGGGTGCAGAGGCGCGTTCCTATGCGATCTCGGCCGCGGCCTCGGTGTGGATCACCGCACTATTCTTACTGCTCCTCCGACACCCGTTCGCCCGGCAGCGCTCCACACGACTTGCCTGGCTGGCGTACGCGGTCGGGCTGGCCATCGGTGTCCACCTGTTCCTCTACCTCGGGCTGCTCCTGGTGGTCCACGGTGCGTATTTGCTCGCCATCCGCGGCCGTGGAATGCGGCGGGCCTGGTTCACCGCGGCCGGCTTCGCGGTGATCCTGTCACTCCCGATGGTGGCGCTCGGATATTCGCAGCGGGGTCAGATCAGCTTCCTCATTCACCGTGGCTACGCGACCCCGAGATCGGTTCTCGTCACCCAATGGTTCGGCACTCCTGTCCTCGCCGGCGCAGCGTGGATCGTCATCGTCGGCGCGGTCGCCGCAGCGGTCCTGGAGTGGCGCCGCACGGGGCGTGGAGCGCCCGTCGTGATTCTCGGGGTGCTCTGGGTCGCGTTGCCGACGCTCGTCCTGCTGGCCGTGAATGCCACCACCCCGGCCTACAGCATCCGTTACCTGTCTTTCTGCGTCCCGGGCGTCGCCCTCCTCCTCGCGGCAGGATTCCGGGCGATCGCATTCAGGCCGGCACGAGTCGCCGCCGTGGTCCTGCTGCTCGCGCTCGCCATCCCGACGGACATCGGTCAACGAGGCCCATACGCGAAAGACCACGGCAGTGACCTCGCCCAGACCGCGACCATCATCGGCCAGCAAGCCCGGCCGGGTGACGGAATCGTGTTCGACCGCACAACTGCTCCCCGTCAGCGACCACGCCTGGCTCTTCGCCTCTACCCGGACAGCTTCCGCGGACTCGAGGACATCGCCCTCAAGACGCCCTACCGAGACCGGGCAGAGCTGTGGGACACCACCAACCCTGTCAGCGATGTCACGGCGAAGCTCGCGCCGCTTGAACGCGTGTGGGTGGTCGAGCGCACCGGAAGCGCCGACAACATCGACGAGACCGACGTCCGCGCCCTCGAGAGTGCCGGGTTCACCGTTACGTCCGCCCAACTGGTCCACCGCACCGTCATCTACCTGCTGACGCGTCACCAATGACTCATCCGAACCGGCACCCCGGGACAGACACCACACCCTCCTCATCGAATCGGGAGTAAAGCCCATGGACGTCACCGTGATCGTGCCCACCCTCAACGAGGCCGGCAACGTGCCTGCGCTGGTCGAACGGATCCAGACCTCCCTGGTCGGCTGGACGGCCGAGATCGTCTTCGTCGACGACTCCACGGATGACACACCGTCGGTCATCGAGCAGGTCGCGGCGCGTGTGCCCATCCCGGTGCGATTGATACACAGGTCTCAACCCGTTGGGGGGCTGTCAGGCGCCGTCGTCGCCGGGCTGGTCTCATCTTCCAGCCGGTGGTGCCTGGTGATGGACGGCGATCTCCAGCATCCGCCCGAGGCGATTCCTGCGCTCTTGAAGTCCGGCGACACCCAGCACGCCGACGTCGTGGTGGCATCGCGCCATCTTCATGGAGGCTCATCGGTCGGCCTGAACGGACGCTCCCGCCACGTGATCTCCGCGATCGCCACCATCCTGACCCGGGCGTTGTTCCCGCACCGCCTCCGGGACTGCACCGACCCGATGACCGGGTTCTTCGCGCTGCGACGCTCGGCGATCGACCTCGAAGCGCTCCAGCCCCGCGGTTTCAAGATCCTGCTCGAGATCCTCGCCCGCAACGACCTGAAAGTAGTTGAAGAGCCGTTGGTCTTCGCGGCACGCGATGCCGGCCAGTCGAAAGCCGACAGCAGGCAGGGCTTCAGATTCCTCCTTCAACTGGCAACCCTCCGCTTCGGGCGGATGCCGGCATTCGCGTTTATTGGCGCAATCGGCGCGGTCGCCAACCTCGCCATCATGGCCGGCCTCCAAGCCCTCGGCGTATGGTTCCTGACGGCGGCGATCATTGCCGCCGCCGCCACCATCGTCGGCAACTTCGCGCTCCAAGAACGGTTCGTCTTTCACACCCGCCGCGACCAGGGCCGCCCCGTCGGAGTCCGGTTCGCACAGTCAGTCGCCTTCAACGGCGCCGAATCGCTCTTTCGCGGGGCGCTGCTCTGGTGGCTCGTCGCGGCGGCCGCAATGCCCAGCGTTCCCGTTCAGGCAGTCCTCCTGGGAGCCGGCTTCTTCCTTCGATTCCTCTACCACTCCACAGTGGTCTATCGTCCGACGCGAGAAACCGACCCGTACATCGCTCGTCGCAACATTCCGGCGCTGATGCCAGCCCCGTCCGATGGGCCGCGGGACTCGACTGACCCGTGATGACCATCGAGCCGCGCAACGCCCTGTTGGATCGGACGTTCTTCATCGTCCAGGTCCTCAAAGAGCTGGACGGCATCCTCGAACTCATCGGCGGTACCCCTGCTGGTCGTGACGCCGAGCAGGTCGACCCGCTGGCGAGATTGATCACCCAGCGCGAGCTCTCGAAAAATCCTCATTGACCTGATCGCGAACAGCCTGCTGCATCTCACACACCACCGACCCGGCGACTCCGCAGCCACTCGGGGGGAGGAGGAGGGGAGGAGGGCGTCGGTCGCCAATGACATTCAGCTGCGCCGCGGGTCGGCGCGCAGCAGCACGAGGAAGATCAGCCCGGTGATGGTGGCCATCATTGCCGCCATCGCGACTCCTGCCGCCACTCCTACCAATACCGCCCACGCGACCGCCTGCCCGTCGTGCCACAAGGGTGTCGCGATCGCGAAGAACAGCGCCAGTGCCACCAGCCATGAGACTCCCGTCCCGGGGATCCACCAGGCGGCACGATGAACGTAACGACGCAGCTCCCACCACTGCGCAGTACCGATGGACAGCAGCAGCACGACCCCAACCCCGGCGAACAGTGCCGCCTGGGCTGACCAGGTCCAACTCGTCCAGATGTCTGCCGTGCTGGAGGGGATCATGCCAGCGAAGTACGCGACAACGGCGCCGGCCGCCGTGAGGGCGACCCAGGCTGCGCGGCGCAATCCGTGGAGCCGTTGCCGCAGGACGATTGCCTGCGACCAGCCGAGCATCGCACCCTCGATGGCCCCGGCGATCAAAAGGAGAGGGACGAAGACAGCTGATTGTGAGAACAGCACACCCACGGTCGCGGGAGCAACGAATCCGAGCGCTTCGCCGGCTGCGACAACGCAGATCCAGGTCGTCAGCCATCGACGCTCTCGCGCGTGCAGACGATCAACGGCAGCCGTCTCAGGCGTAGTGCGTAGGTCGTGTCGGAGTTGAGCGCCATCCTCGACGGGGCTAGCTGACATGCACGCCACGTTAGGACCGCTCTGCGTGCGATTCCGGGTCCTTGGTCCTTCGGGATCGGCGGCTCGACGCGCTGATCTCCGTCCTCGTTCACTCCGCTAATGCGACAACCGCAGCTCCCTGCCGAAGGCGATTCTGGCGAGGACGTGTGTTATCGGCCTCTACGGTGTGCACGGGGACCGCGTCTGCCCAGTGCTAGTCCGGCTTCACGGATCGCGACGAAGACGGCAGCGGCGATCAGCACGAAGCCCCAGTCGGTCGCGTCGAGCGGGCCGGTGCGGAAGGCCGTCTGCAGCCAGGGAACGTAGACGATCGCGAGCATGATGCCGATGCCCGCGACGCAGGCGAGCCAGTAGGTGGGATTCGAGAAGATGTAGCGCGTGAACAGTCCGCGCTCGCTGCGCCGCTGCGTGATGTTGAAGAATTGGCACACGAGCACCGTCACGTAGGTCATGGTGGTCGCCTGTGCAACAAGTGAGGCATCGACGGGCGCGGCGAAAGGGGCCGATCCTGCTCGTTCGAAGAACAGCAGATAGTTGCCGATCGCCAGTGCGCCGATGATCGACCCCGCGTACATCAGGTTGCCGATGCTGCGCAGCCCCACGATGTGCGACTTCGGGTCTCGGGGTGCGTGGTTCATCACCGAGCCCTCCTCGGGATCGCGCCCCAGCGCGGCGATGGGCAGCAGCTCGCCCAGCAGGTCGATGGCGAGGATCTGCATCACGTTGATCGCGAGCGGCAGACCGGCGACCGTGGCGAGGACGAGGCTCACGATGTTGACGACGAGCTCGGCAGCGTTCGACGTGAGGCAGCTGATCACGCCCTTGCTGATGTTCGCGTAGATCACGCGCCCCTGCTCGACGGCGCCGACCAGCGTCGAGAAGCTGTCATCGAGCAGCACGATCTCGGCTGCCTCTTTTGCGACGTCGGTGCCGGATGCGCCCATGGCGACCCCGATGCTGGCGTGCCGCAGCGCGGGGGCGTCGTTGATACCGTCGCCTGTCACCGCCACGATGCGGCCGGACTTCTTGACCAGGTCGACGATTCGTGTCTTGTCCGTGGGATCTACGCGACTGAAGACTGTGCCGCCGGCGAGCGCCCGGGAGAGCACCTCCTCGTCGCGCATGACGCGAAGTTCGTCTTCGGTGACGACCGTCAACGCGTGGTCGTGATCGAGTCCCGCCTGGCGAGCGATCGCCTCGGCCGTGCGGGAGAAGTCACCGGTGATGATGTTCACCTTGACGCGGGCGTCGATCGCGCGCCGCATCGCATCCGGCACCTCGTCGCGAATGGGATCGACCATCGAAACGAGCCCCAGGAGCACCAGACCTGTCTCGACGGCCCGCGGGTCGACCGCGGCGACGTCGGCGGGCGTCGCCGCGCGCGAGGCGTACGCGAGGTTGCGCAGACCGCGGTCGGATCGTGCGATGTGCAGAGCGAGGAAGGCCTCTCTATCGGCATTTGTGAGAGGACGGATGCCGTCTCCGTCGTCGATGTGGCTGGCTCGAGCGACAACAGACTCCGGCGCCCCCTTCACCCAGGCGGTGAGAGTGCCGTCCGGGGATTCCCGGATGGCGGTCATCAGCTTGCGCGCCGAGTCGAAGGGAAACTCGCGCACCTTGCGCTGTTCGCGCCGCTCGCGGGGAAGGTCGATCCCCGCCTTCGCGGCAACGGTCAGGAGGGCCGCTTCCGTGGGGTCGCCGAGGATGTGCCAGGCCGGGTGCTTCTCGTCGGGCGGAAGCAGTCGGGCGTTGCTGGCGAGCACGCCCACGCGGAGGAAGCCGACGAGGCGCGCCCGATCGTGTGGTGTCTCCGCAGCAGGATCCGCTGCCCACTCGACCTCGCCGGTCGGCTCGTAGCCCGTGCCGTGCACGACGTAGTCGTGGTCGCCCACCACGACTTCGGTGACGGTCATCTCGTTCTTGGTGAGGGTTCCGGTCTTGTCGGTGCAGATCACCTCTGTGGAGCCGAGCGTCTCGACGGCGCTCAGTCGCTTCACGAGCGCGTTGCGACGAGCGAGGGTGGACGCGGCCTGCGCCAGTGCGGTGTTGACCTCGGCGGGGAGGCCTTGGGGGATCACGGCGCTGGCGAAGCCCACGGTGAAGAGCACCGCCTCGTGCAGCGGCAGATCGGCCCAGACCGCGACGACCAGAAGGACCAGCGCAAGGCTGAACGTGGCGTACGTGATCACTTTGCCGATGTGGCCCATCTCCCGCTGAAGTGGGCTGATGGTCTGCGGCGCCGCGTCGGCGAGCTGCGCGATGCGTCCGAGCTCCGAGTGGGTGCCGGTGGCGACCACCACGCCCATCGCCTCACCGGTCGCCACGGTGGTGCCGGCGTGCGCGACGTTGTGTCTCTCGGCGACGATGACCTCGGTCGCGATGCGGTGCGTGTACTTGCGGGTCGGATCGCTCTCGCCCGTCAGGGCGAATTCGTTGGTGGAGAACGCGCTCGCCTCGATCAGTCGTATGTCCGCCGGCACAGAAGCCCCCTCCGTCAGCCGCACGACATCTCCGACGACCAGCTCTGTCGAGTCGACCTCGGTGAGGGTGCCGTCTCGCAGCACCTGGCTCTGCGACAGCGAAAGATGCTGCAGAGCCTCCATCGTCTTGCCCGATCGATACTCCTGGAAGAACCCGATCGACGTGTTGAGCAGGACCAGCAGCAGCAGCACCCCGGAAGTCAGCGCATCACCGAGGTAGGCGGTGATGGCGGCGCAGACGAGCAGCAGCACGATCATCCAGTCCTTGAACTGGCGGAGGAACCGCAGCACCAGCGGCTCGGTATGCACGCGGACGATGACGTTGTCGCCGTGCTCCACGCGGTGCTCGATGACCTCCGCCGATGTGAGCCCTTCGCGACGCGTGCCGTATCGCGCGAGCACCTCCTCTTCATCGAGGAGATACGCAGCCGTCGACGGTGGCCGCGTCGGAGCCTCCGCCGCAGGCCGTCGCCCTTCGTGAGGCACGTGATGCTCGTGCCAGGTCATACCGGAATCCAGGTGCTGCGTCGATGCGACGCCGGCGTGGGCCGGAGGTACATCCGGTCGGCGACCACCACGCCCGCGGCGAAGGCGAGCAGCACGATCGTGAGGCCGATGTTCACCGGCAGCCAGTATCCCGAGGTGTTGTTCACCGAGGTGTGCAGCAGGATCACGACGAGCAGGCCGCCGCGCGACCGGTTGTACAGCCAGGTGAAGATCACAGCGAGCAGGCAGCTGCTCGCGATGCGGACGGCGAAGCCCCCCAGACCCGTGCCCATGTCACCGTCGTACACGCCTCGCAGGTGAAGCGGTAGGTGCCAGAGCCCCCAGACGAGTCCCACGATCAGGCTGGAGAGGAGCGGACTCAGCCGTGACTGCAGTGTCGGAAGAAGCCATCCGCGCCATCCGATCTCCTCGCCGAGTGGCCCGCCGAAGAGAAGAGTGACCCCGAAGACGATCAGGATGCCGGTCCAGGATGCCTCTGCGAGCACCCGCGGCTGCGAGCCGACCTCCCCGCCGAACAGCGCGACCAGGCCGCTATCCAGAAGGCTCGCTGCAGGGAACAGCAGGAGCGCGACGAGGTATGTCCACCACGGCGAACGCGGTGACAGGATGCTGGCGAGCAGCGTCGCGAAACGAGGGTCACGGCTTCCCGAGATCCAGACCAGGGTTGCGGGGATCGCGATCAGCAGGACCAGGAGCGCCGCCGCCAACGGGGAGGAGACATCCGCCCATCGCGGAGCGAGGAGCAAGCCGGTGACGGCGAGGGTTGCGAGCGCTGCGAGGATGACCCGCAATCGCGGGGGCTGATCGTGCGCGCCACTGGTGGGGGCCGGGCGGTCGGCCACGAGCAACGCCGCCACCGCCGGACCGAAGGTTGCGAGCTGGTCCAGCGTGAGCGCGATCCCCTGGTCCTGCGCGACGAGCGGATGCAGGAACCACAGGCTCCACGAGATCGCGAAAGCGATGGTCACGAACACGACCGCTCGCGCGGCCGGAGCCCGTTCGCCCAGGGTGTGCGCGCTCATCTGGCTTCGGTCACCGGGTGAGACGCGCCAGGGGACGGAGGATGCCGAGCGCAAGCAGGACAAGACAGGTTTCCGCGATGGCGACGAGGAAATAGATCGCCTGCAGGAAGCTGAACGGGATGAACACCATCTGCACGAAGACCCAGATCAACAGCCCGACAGCAGCCACCGCAGCAGCCGGCAACGTCAGATCGTGTCGAGTCACGCCGAGGATGAACGCAACCGCCTGAGTGCCTCCGACGACAAGTGCCAGCAGGAGGCCGGGCACCAGATACGACGAGAACGGACTCCCTGCGAGGTGCTCCGCCGGAGGGCTGAGCACTGTCGAAAGCTCCGGTGCGAGCGAGCCGAGGACGAGCGCGGCACCCCCCAGGGCAGCCGTGAATGCGACGAGCCCCTGGAGCGCGAGAAGGCTGATTCTCGTCGCCCGAGGCAAGGTCGTCCCTGGCAGGGTCGGAAGCGGGCCGACGGTGGATTGCGTGTTCATGATGCCCGCCACCGCCGCTATGCGCTCGGGACGGCGACCAGACCGCCCGCCCACTCGCGCGCTCGACTCTCCTCACCGTCGAGGAGCCGATTGTCCATACCGACAAGGAAGTCGGCATGGGCGTCGACGTCAGCCAGACGGCGGCGGAGCGCTTTCGCGATTGCCGCGGTCGCATCGCCCGAGAAGATCCGCGGGATATCGGCTCGCGTCGAGAACACGGCGAACCGGGGGCTGCCGACGAGCATGATCGCATCGAGCCACTCCCGGACTCCCGTGGCACGGGCGGTCTCTTCGAGGCTCAGCTTCTTCGTCGGATCGACCGCCCACTCCGCGGCCTCGGCACGCGTCTTGGGCCGGGGGAGGCTGTGCGCGTGCGTGGGTGCCCCAACGAGGACCAGGGTGTAGTCGCTCAGGTCGGCCGGTGCCTCGCAGGCGGGTGAGACGGTGACGTCCGCCCCCGACGTCTCCAGCGCCTCTGCCATCGCCTCCGCGAGCCTGCGCGTATTCCCGAACATCGACTCGTACACAATCAGTGCGTTCACCGTCCGCTCCCTTCCTCGTTGATGCACTCAGACTCTGCGATCGACTCGGAGACCACTGGGCCGAACGTCCCGCGGTCCGCGGCGGGACCTTCGACCCTGCCCTCCCGTGCGCGCGTGAAGAGCATGGCCTCAGCAGCACGCACGCTGTGATCGCGCTGCGGTCGGGTCCGCCTTCAGGCCAGTCCGTCCCGCACGCGCGTCATGGCTCTAGTCATAGGAGACGCACGACATGTCCAATCTGCTCTGGTTCCGCGACATCACGATGGCCGATCTGCCCCGCGTCGGCGGCAAGAACGCATCGCTGGGCGAGATGGTCTCGCGTATCCACAGCGCGGGCGTCCGAGTTCCCGGAGGCTTCGCGACCACCGCCGACGCGTACCGCGCCTTCCTCACGCACGGCCACCTTTCGGAACGCATCCGTACCGAGCTGGCCGACCTCGATGTCAGCGATGTCCGCGATCTCGCGTCGGTGGCGGCGCGGATCCGCACCTGGATCGAGGGTCAGCCGTTTCCCGCCAGTCTGAACGACGACATCCGCGCGGCGTACGCGATGCTCGTCGCCAAGCAGGAGCACCCCGACCAGGTCACCTGGGCCGTGCGATCCTCTGCGACGGCGGAAGACCTGCCCGACGCCTCGTTCGCCGGACAGCAGGAGACGTTCCTCAACATCGACGGCATCGAGAACGTGCTCGAGGCCATCCGCGGCGTCTTTGCCTCGCTGTACACCGACCGTGCGCTGGTCTACCGCGCGCAGCGCGGGTTCGACGAGGACGACATCGCGATCTCGGCCGGCGTGCAGCTCATGGTGCGGTCCGATGTCGGTGCTTCCGGCGTGATGTTCACAATCGACACCGAGTCAGGCTTTGACGACGTCGTCTTCATCACCGGCGCTTACGGTCTGGGCGAGACGGTGGTGCAGGGCGCCGTGAATCCCGACGAGTTCTACGTGTACAAGCCGGCCCTCCGCGCGGCGCGCCCGTCGATCCTCCGCCGCGAGCTGGGGACCAAGGCGGTCGCGCTCCGATATGCGACCGGCACGCGAGTCGGCGACAGCACGGTCCTCACCGATGTCGCCGCCGGCGACCGTGCGCGATTCAGCCTCACAGACGAGCAGGTCGAGGAGCTGGCGCGCGGCGCCCTCGCGATCGAGTCCCACTACGGCCACCCGATGGACATCGAATGGGCGCTCGACGGTGTCGACGGCTCGCTGTACATCGTGCAGGCCCGACCCGAGACCGTCGTCACCCGGAGGGACAGCAGCGTCTTGCGCCGCTACGTGCTGCGAGCGCGGAGCGATGTGCTCGCGTCCGGTCGAGCCGTCGGTGAGAAGATCGGCCACGGTCCGGTGCGGGTGATGCACGACCTGAGCCTGATGCATCTCTTCCAAGCCGGCGATGTGCTGGTGGCCGACCGCACCGACCCCGACTGGGAGCCCATCATGAGGATGGCCTCCGCGATCGTCACCGACAGCGGCGGACGGACCTGCCACGCCGCCATCGTCGCGCGCGAGCTGGGGATCCCCGCCGTCGTGGGAACCGGGACGGGCACCGCGACGCTGACGGACGGGACGGGCGTGACGGTGGCCTGCTCGGAAGGCGATGACGGGCTCGTCTACCGAGGCATCCTCGATTACGCCATCGAAGAGACACCGCTGGATAGCATCCCCGAGATCGCCGTCGACCTCATGCTCAACGTCGGCGTGCCCGACCAGGCGTTCACTCTCGCTCAGCTGCCCAACCGCGGTGTCGGCCTTGCGCGCCTGGAATTCATCATCAACCGCGCCATCGGCATCCACCCGCGCGCGCTCGCCGAGTTCGACGCGCTGGCGGAACCGCTCAAAAGTGAGGTGGCCCAGAGGACGTCCGCCTATCCGTCACCCCGGGAGTTCTTCGTCCAGAGGGTGGCGGAGGGGGTCTCGACGATCGCCGCCGCGTTCGCGCCCAAGCCCGTCATCGTCCGAATGAGCGACTTCAAGACGAACGAATACGCAGGTCTCCTCGGCGGTGACCTCTTCGAACCCCACGAAGAGAATCCGATGCTCGGATGGCGCGGGGCATCCCGCTACACCACACCGAGCTTCCGGGCCTGTTTCGATATGGAGTGCGAGGCCATGCGTCACGTCCGCGATCGGATGGGTCTCACGAATCTCAAGATCATGATCCCGTTCGTCCGCACCGTCGAGGAGGCTGTGGCGACCATCGCCCTCCTCGCGGAGAACGGCCTTCGCCGTGGCGAGAACGGTCTCGAGCTCGTGATGATGTGCGAGATCCCCTCCAACGCGTTGCTGGCGGATGCCTTCCTGGATCATTTTGACGGGTTCTCCATCGGCTCGAACGACCTGACGCAGCTGACCCTCGGGGTCGACCGCGACTCCGCCCTCGTCGCCGCGTCCTTCGACGAGCGCGACCCGGCCGTGCTCGATCTGCTGGAACGCGCCATCGAAGCGTGCATCCGGCGCGGCAAGTACATCGGCATCTGCGGCCAAGGACCCTCGGACCACCCCGACCTGGCGGAGTGGCTGCTGGCCCGCGGCATCGATTCGATGTCGCTCAACGCCGACGCCATCGTCGAGACGTGGCTCCGGCTGGCCGAACTGTCCGCGGTCAAGGTCTGACGCCCGACCGATCACGACGACGACAATGACCACGACCACGTCGTGGCCGGGGTCGCGTTCTTGGCGACCAAGGTCGTCCGCAGGCGGCAGCGTCAGCTCGACGTCCAGGTGGTCCTGCGCGACGGTGCCGCGTGCGCGAGGCGGGACCTACGTCCCGGCCGCGCGAGCGCGGCCCGATTAGGTTCAAGAGCGGAGCCACACTGGCGCTGCAGAAAGGGGAGATTTCCATGGAACGCATCGTCCTCGGCTACGACGGCAGTCCCGCGGCCATTTCGGCGCTCAGTTGGACAGCGGAGCGTTCCACCCGGGGCATGACGAAGGTCGATGTCGTTCTGGTGGCATCGCCTTCCGCGCAGGATCGCACCCCGGGCGTCGAGCGCCTCGCGGAGGCGGAAGCCGCTTTGCGGGACCGCGTCCCCGGCCTGGAGGTCGAACTGCATCGGCTCGACGGAGCGGTGACCACCTCGCTCGCGGAGGCGGCGGAAGGTGCAGACCTCGTCGTGATCGGCATCCACACCGGGCACCCGATACGAGCCGCGGCGAACGGATGGACCCCCCTGCGTCTGAGCCTACGAGTCCAGACGCCGGTGTGCATCGTCCCCGCCGGGTGGACCGAGGGTGGCGATCCCGTGACGGTGGGCATCGCGGACGATGATTCCTCGAACGCCGCGCTGGCCTTCGGCATCGCCGAAGCGGGCACGACCGGGACAGGGCTGCGCCTCGTGCACGCGTGGCTCATGCCCAGCCCGACGTTCGACTACGGCACCGCGCTGGCCGTGGATCCCGAGCTGGTCATCGGTGAACACCGTCGGACACTCGACGACGCTGCCCGACATGTAGCGCGCCAGCACCCCACGCTCCCTGTCGCAAAGGAGCTGATTCGCGACAGTCGATCTGCGGCCCTGCTCAGATTCGCCTCGAGATCATCTCTCCTGCTCATCGGAACGCATCGCAGGGGAATGCTGGCCGGAACGCTGCTCGGGTCGGTCGCGCAGGAGGTGCTGTGGAGAGCGGACTGCCCGGTGTGCGTCGTGCCGGCACTGCATCCGGAGAGCGTCGAGCCCGATCGGACGCCGTCTGCTGCCTCGGCGGACCACTCCGGCTGAGAGTGGCGTTGGGCGTCTACGGCGATGGAGACGTCCCAGACGCAGGGCGCGAAGCGGCGCTATCTCGCGTCCGGATGCTCGAGCTGGAAGATCGCTGCCTGCGTCCGGCGCTCGAGACCCAGCTTGCTCAGCATCGAGGAGACGTAGTTCTTCACCGTCTTTTCGGCGATGCCGAGCCGTTCGCCGATCTGCCGGTTCGTCAGACCGTCGGCGATCAGCTTGAGCGTCTGCCGCTCCCGCAACCCCAGTGAGCCCAGACGCGGATCCTCGTCTGCGCGATCCCGCATGCCCGCCTTCGCACGTGTCACAGCGTCCGCATCGAGAAGGACTCGGCCGGCGGCGACGGCTCGGATGGCGTCCACCAGGCCGGATCCGCCGATGTTCTTCAGCACGTAGCCGGCCGCACCCGCCAGCACCGCAGCCGAGACCGCCGTGTCATCGTCGTAGGCGGTCAGGATCAAGCATGCGACGGACGGCAGCCGCGAGCGCACGTCCCGGCACACGTCGATGCCGCTGCCGTCGGGCAACCGCACATCGAGCACAGCCACGTCTGGCTGGGTCGCCTCGATCCTGCCCAGCGACTGACGTGCGGTGGCCGCCTCGCCGACGACCTCCATGTCCGTCTGTGCACCGATGATCCCCGCGATGCCGCGGCGGACGATCTCGTGGTCGTCGACGAGGAAGACTGCGATCATCCGTTCTCCTTCTCGGTGGCACCGGATCTTGACTTGGTTGGGGCGATCCAGCGAACCGTCGTACCGGCGGGGGAGGACTCGACGACGAACGAGCCCCGTCGCTGCTCAGCGCGGTGGCGCAGGTTCTCCAGTCCGCTGAGTGCGGCACGCTCGGGAATACCGCCTCCGTCGTCTTCGACGACGAGGGCGACTCTGTCGTCGGACGCGGTGAGTTCGAGCGAGACGTGGTCCGCCTGAGCATGGCGGATGGCGTTGGAGAGGAGCTCCCGGGCGGCGGCGACGACGTCGGTTGCGAGCTCGTCGCGGACCAAGAGATCGACCGGACCGTTGAAGCGGATCGCCGGCGGCCGGCGAGCCCCGATCGAGACCTCGCCGACCACGTCGAGAACGCGATGGCGCACGGACGTGTCGTCACGGTGCGAGAGCGCGAAGATGACGGTTCTGATCTGCGCGATCGCGTCGTCGAGCTGGTCGATCGTCTGGCTGATGCCGTCGGCCGCAGGCCCCGGACCGATGCTGCCGGCGAGCGCTTGCAGCCCGAGTCCCGCACCGAACAGCTGCTGGATGACGTGATCGTGCAGGTCGCGCGCGATCCGGCGTCGATCATCGGCCAGGAGTGCGCGCTGGGCTTCCTCTCCGGCACGCGCGAGCTCGAGCGCGATGCTCGCACGTGAGCTGAGATCGATCGCCCCCTCGATCTCAGCGGGCGTGAACCGGCCCGCATCGGGGCCTCGAGCGATACACAGCACGCCCCAGAACAGCGGCCCGTTGTGCAACGGAATCGCCATCACCGGACCACTCATACCGTCCCGGATGATGAGGAGGGGGTCGTGGGCATCGATCGGCCGTCGCGGCTGCGAGTGCGGTCGAGAGTCGTCGATCACCCGGCCGGCGAATACCGCGCTGGGATCCATCTCAGTGGCACGCACGGCTGATTCACCTTCGCCGTTGGCCGCGGCCACACGGAACCGCTCTTCGTCCTGGCTCGGCACGAGGATGGTGACCTGGCCGGCCTCGGAGACCTCGCGCACCCTTGTAACCAGGAGATCCAAAGCGGTGGTGGTCGAGGTCGAGAGAATGGCGGCCGAGAGTTCGGCCGCCGCCGTCATCCATCGCGCACGGACTTTCGCTTCCGCGAGGAGCCGCGCGTTTCCGATCGCGAATCCCGCCGTCGCTGCGAGTGCCTCCAGCAGTTGTTCGTCCTCGCCACTGAATCCCCCGTCCTGATGATTCGTCAGGTAGAGATTCCCGAAGACTTCATCACCGATGCGCACTGGCACACCGAGGAACGAGTGCATCGGGGGATGATGGGGCGGGAACCCGGCCGCCCGAGTGTCTCCCTCCATGTCGTTCAGGCGAATCGGATGCGGGTCTGAGATGAGCGCACCGAGAAGGCCGCGCCCCTCGGGCAGGTGCCCGATCGCAGCGGCCTCCTGTTCCGGAAGGCCGACGTAGATGAACTGCTCCAGCGCGTCCCGCTCGGGATTGATCACGCCCATCGCGCCGAACTGTGCATCGACGAGCTCGACCGCAGCCTCCACGATGCTGCGAAGCACGTGCGCCAGGTCGCTCTGCTCCACCACGGCTTGATTGGCGCGCAGCAGCGCCCGCAGGCGGCCCTGCGTCTGCATGACCCTCGCGCTCTGCGCGACCAAGGCACTGATCGCGTCTTCCAGGTCAGCGCGGGGTCCGTCGGGAAATGACAGCGAGCCGGTGTCGGCCACTGTGGTCCTCCATCCACTGCCGTTACGGCAAACGTAGGACCAGACCCGCGCGATCGCCAGTGCCCGTGCCTCGGCACGGCTCGATGCGGTTTCGGATCGTCGCTCTCAGGTCCAGGCGTCCGACGCCGACGCCGAGTAGCGGTCAGGCTCCGGGCCACGCTCGAAGCGCCGACCGGTGATCGAGGTCGGGACTATTCGTACCCAGCGGTACTTGAGCGTCGGAATCCACGAGATCAGTGGTAGGGCGTCCGCAATATCGATCTCGCTCTGCAACTCGAGTCGGTGCGCGACTCCCTTCAGCACGACGCTCGCGCCGAACGTCTCGTCATGCTCGTCGGCTTCGAACGCCACGCGAGGGTGCACCGAGAGCTCAGCCAGCTTCGATCCGGGCGCGGTGCGAAACAGGACCCGTGGGCCGTCGACCACGTAATTGACCGGGAAGATGTCTGGTTCCCCTCCCACCGTCAACGCCAGTCGGCCGAGGTTGCACCGCGCAAGCAGGTTCCAGCACTCGTCCTCTGACAACGACGAAACGACTGCGTCGGCAGTACCGTCCATCACGCCACCTCCATCACCCGGGGCCGCATCGCGGCCCATGCTCGAGCCAATCCTGTGGGCCACGCATCGAGCGGGTCGAAGGTCCCACGGTGCGGGTCGGAATGCGTGGCGACCGTTACCCGCGGGGGTGATCCGTGGGACCTACGTCCCGCGCCCGGACCAGCGCGCCCGAGACACTGACGAGTACCGATACGTCGAAGGGACAATCATGAAGGCTGCAGTCGTCCGAGAGTTCGGAGAGCCGCTGCTCGTGGAAGAGCTGCCCATCCCGCAGCCCGGCCCGGGTCAGGTACTGGTCCGGCTGGAAGCATGCGGGCTGTGCCACACGGACATCCACGCGATGCATGGAGATTGGCCGGTGAAGCCGGCTCTGCCGTTCGTTCCCGGGCATGAGGGCGTCGGGGTCGTGGAGCAACTCGGCGACGGTGTGAGCAACCGCACCGTTGGGCAACGAGTGGCGATGCCGTGGCTCGGTCACGCGTGCGGCGATTGTCGCTACTGCATCGACGGGCGCGAAAACCTCTGCGAGAAGCAGTACAACAATGGCTACGCGGTCGACGGCGGATATGCGGAGTACATGCTCGCCGACGCGCGCTTCGCCGTTCCCGTGCCCGACGGCGTCACGCCGCTCGACGCTGGTCCGCTGACCTGCGCCGGGGTCACGACCTACGCGGCGATCAAGAACGCCCGCATCACGCCGGGGGAGACCGTCGCGGTCTTCGGCATCGGCGGTCTCGGACACCTCGCTGTTCAGTACGCACGTCTCGTCGGCGCCATCGTCATCGCCGTGGACGTCACCGAAGAGAAGCTCGCGCTCGCGACCGAGCTGGGCGCCGACCACGTGGTGAATGCGCGCACCACCGATCCGGTCCAAGCGATCCGAGATCTCGGCGGAGCAGACGCCGCCGTGATCCTCGCTGTGGCGCCGACCGTGTTCCGCCAGGCGTTCGACGCGCTCAACCGTGGTGGCCGTCTCGTGCTGGTATCGCTGCCCGCAGACGGGACGTTGACGATCCCGATCTTCGACACGGTGCTCAAGGGCATCAGCGTCATCGGTTCCATCGTCGGAACACGACAGGACCTCATCGAGGTCTTCGACCTCCACGCGGCCGGACGTACGCGCGTGGTCACGCAGACGCGGAACCTCGATGAGGTGAATGCGTCGATCGATGAGGTGCTCGCGGGGACGGTCCCCGCGAGACTGGTGTTCACGTACCAAACACCTGACGTCGTCGTCGCCGCAGCAGCGTCCGAATCGCTGTCAGGGCATGGATCCTGACCCGCACCTTGACCGTGGCGGAGGCCCGCCCTGCCGAGTACCTGACCGCGGCAGAGGCGGGCCTTGCCGCGCAATGGGCGTCTTCTAGCACGGGTGCAGAGCGACGGGGAACTACGTCCGTACTCGAGCAACGCCCGCCGTCAGGACGGCCTTCAATGCGGCTCAGGCGCCGAGCGCATCGAGCGCGTGATACGTCGCGTACGCGGGCCACACCATCGCCTGCAGTATGCCGAGCACCACGCCCCAGAACGAACCGTCGGAACGCGAGATGAAGTAGACCGCCGCACCGATGAAGGCAAGCAGGAAGAACACCCCCCACTGCCCCGCCTGTTGCGCGACCTGAGTACTGCGGCGACTCTCGGTCATTGTGGCCTCCTCTGGATGGGATCAGGATCTGGCTGGTTTCATCGCGGCCAGCGGACGAACGTCATGTTGCCGTGCATCGGCGACCTAGCCGAAAGCGCAACCTATGATGGCCGCGGCCGGCGTGGCTCCTTAAGCCTGCGGTGCGACGGTTGCAGCAGGAGGCGGTTCCGCATCGGACACCCGCCAGGGCCGTTGACGGTGGAGCTCCAGCAGCTGCGCACCCAAGCCGAAGAACACCATCGCGAGCCCGACGACGATGTTCAGCCTAAGGGATCTGCAGTGCGACGATGAGGATCACGCCACCGACGAGGGACATCACCACCGGATGCTGACTGTCGCGGAAGACGAGGCGCCCGAGATTCTAAGCGGGCGCGGCTGTCTCGGCTGCTAGCCCCGCCACCAGGGCATCATCGGCCAGACTTGGTCAGGCACGTACATGAACACGCGAGAGATCGCGGCAGTGAGAATCCAGAGGCCGAACCCGGCCGCTGTGATGATCCACGCGATCATCTTGTGCTGTTCGAAGTCTGGCAGCAGACGCCCCTCCTTGTCGTGCTGTACGCCGGCCAGCGTGAGGATGAGATCGATGAGCCACCAGATGCCGAGGCCCCCGAGCGTCAGGAGCTTCAGGACTCCAGTGCCCACCTTGCCGAGATAGAACCGATCGACGCCGAGAAAGCCCAGCAGCCACGAGAACATCCATGTCGCGACGAACGACCGGTCAGATGTCGTGGCGGCCGGGGGAGCCGGCGCTCCTCCCGCAGTCGTGGCCGCGGATGAGTTGATGGACATGCTGCCTCCTTGTTCCCCTCACTCTCCCGCGGTCGCGCCGAACGTGGTCGGGTCGAAGGTCCTGTGCCTCGCGCGGCCGGACTCGGTATCGTCAGCGCGTTCGAGCGTGCCTCTGCTCAACGGTGACGGCGGCGGTCACACCTCTCTCGGAAGATCGGCGAGGGTCTCGCGTACCGGACTGCCGTCTGCCGGGAGTTCGCTGATCGGTCCGCGCAACGCCCGCAACGCGTAGAGGATCGTAGCCAGGTCGACGAGCTCTTGGATGAGCGCCCCCGCCACGGCGGGAATGACACCGGTCATCGCAACGATCATCAGGCCGATGCTCAGCCCGATGCCGATCCAGATCGCCGTGAGTGCGACGCGCACCGTGTGCCGCGCGATCGAGACGGCGTCGACGACCTTCGCGATCGAGTCGACGAGGATGACGACGTCCGCGGCATCCCCCGCTGCGGTCGCACCCTTCGCGCCCATGGCGATTCCGATGTCGGCGGCGGCGAGCACCGGCGCGTCGTTCACTCCATCGCCCACCATCATGACCGGACGCGGGCTCAGCTCGGCTGCGAGCTGCACCTTCTCGCCGGGGAGCAGCTCCGCGTGGATCTCGTCGATGCCGACCGCGTGCCCGATCGACTGGGCTGTGGTGTGGGCGTCCCCGGTGAGAATGGTGATCCGCTCCACCCCATTGCTTCGCAGCCACGAGATGACCGCCCGCGATTCGGGTCGGGGTTCGTCGGCCAGGACGATTGCTCCCGCGTACCGCCCGTCGACCGCGACATACGCCGCGGCCTGACCCGGGGCGAGGTCGGTTCGCTGCGTGTCCGGAGCGATCGACGCGATGTAGGCAGGTTTGCCGACGACGACGGTCCGTCCGTTCATGCTCGCGGTCACACCGTTCGTTGCGACTTCGCTCGCATCCTCGGCCGTGACGAGCTCGAGCCCTCTCTCGGCTGCGGCTTGGCGGATTCCGTCGGCGAGCACGTGAGTCGAATACTGCTCGGCGGATGCCGACAATCGCAGCAGTTCGTCGGGGAGGAAGCCGTCAGCGGGACGCACCGCTGCCAGTGCGGGCTTACCCCGAGTAAGGGTTCCGGTCTTGTCGAAAGCCGCCGACCGCACTGTGGCCAGCTGCTCGATGACCGCCCCGCCCTTCATGATCACGCCGGCCTTGGCCGAGCGCGACAGGCCGCCGAGGAATGCGACGGGCGCTGCGATGAGGAGAGGGCACGGCGTCGCCAGCACCAGCACCTCGGCGAACCGGGTCGGATCGCCCGAGAGTGCCCACGCGGTCGCGGCCAGTACGAGCGAGACCGCGGTGAACGGGATCGCGAACCGGTCGGCGAGGCGGACCACCGGCGCGCGAGACTCCTGCGCTTCACGGACGAGCGCGACGATCTGCTGGTACTGGCTGTCGGCGCTGCCACGGGCCGCTCGAATGCGCACGATCCGGGTGCCGTTGATGGCGCCGGAGAGTACCTCGTCGCCCGTCGTCTTGCTGACGGGAAGGCTCTCTCCGGTCAGCGAGGATTCATCGAATGCGCCGTCATCGGAGAGAAGAACCCCGTCCACAGGGACGATCTCCGCCGGCCGCACGAGCAGGATGTCGCCGACGACAACGTCGTCGACCTCGACATCCACCACTTCCTCTGGCCGCGGTCTGGCGTCGCCGGCGCGTTCGACGATGTGTGCGATCCGGGGGGAGCGGTCGAGCAGCGCCGTGAGGTCGCGCTTCGCTCGCCGCTGCGCGAAGTCCTCCAGCGCCTCGCCTCCCGAGAGCATGAGGACGATGATGAGCGATGCGATGTACTCGTCGACCGCCAGGGTGGCCACCATCGCGACCACCGCCAGGATGTCCAGCCCGACGTGGCCGTTCAGCACGTCGCGGACCATGCCGACGAGCGTCCAGACCACCACTGCGCCGACCCAGGCAACCGCGATCCAGCGGGCGAGGGCGGACTCGCCGGCCGCCACGAGTGCGAGCACGCTGCCCAGCACGATCACGGTCACCGTGATGACCGGATAGGTCCATACCGCGCGAAGCAATCGCATGGGGCTCAGTCTCGCGGATCGCGGAGGATGTGTCAGATCCGGCCGGGCTCTTCGTCGCGATTCGGCGACGGTGGTTTCGGGATCGGGATAGGGATCGGAGCTCGCACGCGGCGAGCCCCTCTCTTCTGCGACGGCGAACGACACGCCAGCCCTTGAGAACACGGGGATCGAAATGGCGGAGGATGGGGGATTCGAACCCCCGAGGGCTTGCACCCAACACGCTTTCCAAGCGTGCGCCATAGGCCACTAGGCGAATCCTCCAGGAGGCCCCGGAGGGCCGCCGACCATCCTACCCTGCTCGGCTACCGTGCCCGAACCGGCGCCGTTCCGGCGTAGACGCTGCCGGGGCGGATGATGAGCGATCGCGGCGCGACCAGGGCGAGGATCCGTCGCGACGGCGGCACCGACGCCAGCAGTGCGGAGCGCACCGCACTCGCGGCGTCGGCCGCGGCATCCCCCATCCACTGCGAGCGCGCGCCGGCACGCGAGTAGCTCGCGCGCTCGATCGCGAGCACGGCGGTGCTCATGTCGGATGCCGGTGCCCCGTGCTGCTCGACGAGCCGGCGTGCGAACGCGCGCGGCGTCTCGCTGGCCGGCACGGAGATGCCCACATCGATCGCCGCCTCCTGCACGGACTGCCACGCCGCCGCCGCGTCGCCGCTGCGCGCAGCGGCGTCCTGCTGACGACGGCGCAGCTCGCGGAGGAGGAACGGGAGGGCGAGGAGCACGACCAGCGCCATGACCACCCCGAGGATCGGCAGAGGGTCGAGGCCGGTCTGCGAAGCCGCGCTCGCCGCTTTCTGGCGCTCTTCTTCGAGATCGATGCGGGCGCGGTCCCCGGGAGCCGTCGGCGTGGCGCTGGACTGCGGGGTGGCGGCATCCGGATCCGTCGGCTGACCCGGCAGTGCCGCGTCGGACGAGAACGTCGTCGGCACGCCAAGGCCCGACGTCGGCTCGAACGCGATCCAGCCGATGCCGTCGAAGTACACCTCCGGCCACGCGTGCAGCTGCGAGCTGTACACGGTGAAGACCGGCTGTCCGTCGATGCTCTCGGTCGTCGGCGTTCCGGGCAGGTAGCCGACCACGATGCGCGACGGCATGTGCAGCGTCCGCGCCATCAGGGCGAACGCCGATGCGAAGTGCACGCAGTAGCCCTCGCGCACCTCCAGGAACCGGGCGACGGCTTCGGCGCCGCTGCCGTCGAAGCCCTCCTCGACGGGTGCGTCCAGCGAGTACTTGAAGTCCCCCCCGCGGAACCAGCGCTGCAGGGCGGTGAGCCGGTCGTAGTCCGTCGTCGCATCCGCCGTCACCTGCAGCGCGAGCTCTCCGATCAGCGGAGGGATGTCGGTGGGCAGCTCGGTCGTCTCATCGCGCACCTGCGAGCCCACCGCGGTGGTGGCGCGCACCTGCTCGAGCGAGGGACGCGCCGGGGCGTACGCGACCTCGTAGGACTGACCTTGCGTCGAGCCGCTCGTCGAGGCGACCGTGTGGTTGTAGGGAACAGCGCCCCACAGTCCCGCATTGAGACCGCTGAGGCCGACCGCCGGGTAGGGCACCGGCGCCCAGGGCGAGTCGAGGTTGATCACTTCGACGTTGGCGGTGTAGTCCGCGACACGGATGCCGTCCTCCGCGTCGATCGCGCCGAAGGGGCTCTCCGCGGCGAGGGAGATGGTCTGGGCCCGATCCGGCTCCCACACGCCGCCCTCGAAGCGCGACAGCGTCGTCGCGCGCAGATAGGGGATGGACGGCGCGTTGGTGCGGAGCCGGAGCACTTCGGCGTCCTGCGGGCGGCGCAGGTCGTCACCGAGCTGTAACGTCGCGTCGATCCCCGGGCCCGGACCGATGCCGGAGCCGGCCCGCGCCCCCGGCTGCGGCAGCACCGGCGTGGCCACGACGGCCACGACGATCGCGATCGCGCCGATTCCGAGAGCGGTCGCCGGGACGCCGGCGGTGCGCTCCGCCTCGCGCTCCATCGGCTTCTCGCGCGAGCGGGTCTCCGACCGGATGAGGAAGAGGATCGTCATCGCGAGGAACACGAACCCGACCACGTCGACGTCGCTCGGTGCCGCGATCGCCGGGATGAGTGACACCGCGACGATTCCGACGGAGGCGAGGAGCGGCATCCGTGCCGTCACGGCCACGTGGTCGACGATGATCGTCAGCAGTCCCATCGCGCCGACCACGACGAACGCCAGCGACAGTGTCGGTTCGAGCGGCGCCGCACCCACCGCGATCTGCTCCATCGCCGACCCGACCAGGAGCGGAACGGCGCGCAGCGTGTCGAGCGTCGGGATCACCCAGAGCAGGGCGGTGTCGCGCAGGAAGACCAGGGTCATGAACACGACCCATACCGCCGCCTCGATCAGCGTGACGGCGACGGCGGGGAGCCGGTAGCGGCGGGCGCTGTAGCCCGCCGCGAGGACCATCGTGGCGAGCAGCAGGGCTCCGATGAGCCACCACCCGGGATCGATGACGCGCACCACCGGCAGGAGTGCCGCCAGCAGGGCCGCCAGGATCGAGATCGTCAGCAGGCGCTCGCCGCCGCGGCCGCGGGCGATGCGGGCAGCAGTCTCAGCCGAAGACATGGTGCACCCCGCGACCGATGGCATTGGCCCATGCGACGCCGAGGTCGCGATCGGGCCCGATGGAGGCGACATGCCAGCCGTGGTCGGCCGCGATGTCGAGCGCCTCGCCGATGGGCGCCGCCGCGAGCAGGAGCGGAAGCGTGCTGTGGTGCGAGACCGGTCCGACCGCCACGGCGTCGGCGGGGTCGAGCCGGCCGACGATCACCACGACGGGCCCCGTCGACACGCCGGCGAACAGCCGCGGCAGGCGGGGGAGTGCGTCGTCGCGGTGCGCGGTCACGGTGGCGAACTGCACCAGCATCGCGTCCACGGCGGTCATGTCGCCGCCGTCGATGCGGTCGGCGAGCACCGTGCCTTCGGAGTCGAGCACCTCGACGGCATAGCCGTCGTGCACGAGCCGGGCGACCGCCGAGACGCACGCCGAGACGCCGGCTTCGAAACCGGGGTCGGCGCCGGGCGCGCGCAGGGCGTCGGCGGACCAGCGCAGCGCCGCCCGATCCAGCACGACTGTCGCCTCTGGAGTCGACTCCTGCTCCTCCTGCCGCACCATGAGCTCGTCGCGATGCGCGGTCGCGCGCCAGTGGATGCGGCGCATCGAGTCGCCCGAGGCGTACGGGCGCGCGACGAGGTTGTCGGCGCCTTGACCGGGCTGGTCGGTCGTGGTGTGCAGCAACCCGCCGGTGGCGCCCGCGTAGTCGATGAGCGGCGGCAGGTCGACGACCGCGGGTGCGACGGTGACCGGCGTCCGCTGGCCGAACACGACAGTGCGGCCGGCGAGGCCGAAGGGGTCCGACGTGCGCACCGTGAGCGGGCCGATCGAGTGGACGCCGCGCCGCGCGCCGGTGAGCGTGTACGCGAGCTCGATGCTGCGCACGCCGCCCCGCTCGCCGCCGCGCAGTCCCGATCCGAGCGCCGGGAAGGGGCCCTCGGCCTTGCCGCGGAGCCCTTGCGGCAGGGCGTCGCGCCACGTGCCCGGTGCGGTCGGCAGCGCGGTGCGCACCTCCACGCGCACCGAGACCCGCGACTCGCTGCCGACGGACGCCACATCCGGAACGAGTGAGCGCGTGACGATGTCCGTGCGCCGGCCGACGTACAGCGAGGCGACGCTCGCCGCGACGACGGCCAGCAGCAGGATGCCGAAGTACATGAGCTCGACAAGTCCGGCCTCGTTCGCGACGATGAAGCCGGCGATCGCGAGGACCACCGCCCCGGTTCCCCGGACGGTCAGCGGCCACACGCGTCTCATGATCAGCTCACTGACGGGCAGCGATCGGCACCCGCACGTTGGCGGCGATGCGCTCGAGGATCGTCGCGATGGCATCGGCCGCGCTCCCCCCACGTGCGCCGCCCGCGGCGCGCGTGGGGATGAGGCGATGCGCGAAGACCGCGGCCAGGAGCGCGGTGACGTCGTCGGGGATGACGAAGCCGCGGCCGTCGAGCGCAGCCCACACCTTCGCCGCACGCACGAGCTGCAGGGTGGCACGCGGACTCGCGCCCAGCCGCAGATCACTGTGGGTGCGGGTGGCCTGCGCGAGGGCGACCGCATAGTCCTCGATCGCCGGTGCGACGTGCACTGCCCGTGCCCACGCGACGAGCCCCGAGACCTCGTCGGCCGAGACCACGGGCGCGAGAACGTCGAGCGGGTTGGCGGCGTCGCGCTGGCGCAGCATGAGCGCCTCGGAGCGCGCGTCGGGATAGCCCATCGAGATGCGCATCATGAAGCGGTCCCGCTGGGCTTCCGGAAGTGCGTAGGTGCCCTCCATCTCGAGGGGGTTCTGGGTCGCGACGACGAGGAACGGCTCGGGCACGTAGTGCGTCCGGCCGTCGACGGTCACCTGACGCTCCTCCATGGCTTCGAGGAGTGCCGACTGGGTCTTCGGGGAGGAGCGGTTGATCTCGTCCGCGATGACGATGTTGGCGAAGATGGCGCCGGGCTTGAACTCGAACTCGCGATCGACCGGATTGAAGACGCTCACCCCGGTCACGTCTCCGGGCAGCAGATCCGGCGTGAACTGGATGCGGCGGACCGTCGCGTCCACGGAGGTCGCCAGGGCGCGCGCGAGCATGGTCTTGCCGACGCCGGGCACGTCCTCGATGAGCAGATGCCCCTCCGCGAGCAGGCACACCAGGGCGCTGCGCACCGCGTCGGGCTTCCCGTCGATGACCGTGCCGACCGCATGCAGGATCGCGTCCGTGATGCGGGCGAATCCCTCGGCCGTGAGGGCGCCGGCGGGCGCCTCCGGTCCCCTCCGGGCATCCGTCGCGGTGTCGACCATCAAGGCCTCCTGTTCCGCCCGTGAGCGGGCGGGTGGGCGGGTGTCTGCGGGCGTCCTCGCCCACGGCTCGATCCTATCCGCGGGGCGCGTGCAGCGGCACTGGGAGAACGCTGGATGCCGCAGCCCGGCGTGCGCTCCCAGAGCGACCGTCCCGGCTCCTCCGAGAAGTGGTGTGTGACATCACTCCCGCGCGGAGCGGTTAGACTGTCGGAAGCTCTCCGCGAGGCGGCATCCAGGCCAACTCCCCCAGGACGGAAACGTAGCAAGGGTAACCAGGCTCTGCCGGGTTCGCGGAGAGTCTTAATTTTCCCGGCGCTTCGACAGACTCAGCGACCGGATCGGCTCAGGGGCCGGCGGCGAAGGGGCCGTCGAGCACCGCCCACTGCAGCAGCATGATGGTCTTCGCATCCTGGATCCGGCCATCGCGCACCATCGCCAGCGCCTCGCCGATCCCCAGCTCGAGCAGCTCGATGTGCTCGCCCTCCTCCTCGAGACCGCCGCGGTCGCCGGTGCGCGCCGAGCCGTCGTAGCGGGCGGCGAAGAAGTGCAGACGCTCGGTGACCGAGCCCGGGCTCATGTACACGTCCCACACGTGCTCGAGCTCGCCCACCTCGACGCCCGTCTCCTCGGCCGCCTCCCGGCGGATCGCGGTCGCGGGATCGTCGTCGTCGAGGAGCCCCGCCGCCGTCTCGATGAGCATGCCGTCCGGGTGGTCGTTGACGTAGACGGGGTAGCGGAACTGGCGCGTCAGGAGCACCGTGCCCCGGTCGGGGTCGTACAGGAGCACCGTGGCACCGTTGCCGCGGTCGTAGGTCTCGCGCTGCTGCGTCTCCCAGCGGCCGGACGGGTCGCGGTACTCCAGAGTCGTCCGCCGCAGCACGTGCCACGCGGAGGCCAGCACCTCGACATCCGTCACGCGGACGTCCGCGTTGCGCTGCAGGTCGCGTCCGGTCCGATCGAGACCGGTGCGGCCGCGGTGATCGGGGACGTCGATTCCGGGCCGCGGTTCATCCATGCCTCGAGCGTAATCCGGCGTGCGCCGTGGTCCGGCTCGAGGGCTGCCGCGGCATCCGACTCCGCCCGTAGGCTGGGGTCGTGGCCCAGAGCATCTACATCACGTCGGCCGAAGGCCACTCCGGGAAGTCGACCGTCGCGCTCGGCGTGCTGGATGCGCTGAGCCACGCGACGGCGCGCGTCGGCGTCTTCCGGGCCATCGCGCGGTCGACCGTCGAGCGGGACTACGTGCTCGAGATGCTGCTCGACCACGACGGCGTCGACCTGCCGTACGACGACTGCATCGGGGTCACGTACGACGACGTGCGGACGGATCCGGATGCCGCGCTCGCGACGATCGTCGAGCGCTACAAGGCCGTCGAGGCCCAGTGCGACGCCGTCGTCATCGTCGGCAGCGACTACACGGACGTCGGCAGCCCGGCCGAACTCGCGTACAACGCGCGCATCGCGGCGAACCTCGGGGCGCCGGTGCTCCTGGTGCTGGGCGGCCGTTCGGCGCAGAACCAGACGCAGCCCGAACAGCTCGGCTCATCGCTCGCCCGCACCGCCGCGGAAATGGGCCAGATCGCCGATCTCGCGCTCGCAGAGCTGCGCCACGGCCGGGCCAAGCTGTTCGCCGTGGTCGCCAACCGCGCCGAAGCGGGCAGCGCCGACGAGACCATCGCCGCGATCCGCCGGTCCGTCCAGGCGCACCTCGGTGAGCCCACCGTGCCGTCCTCGCCGGTTCCGGTCTGGGCGATCCCCGAGGATCGTCACCTGGTCGCACCGTCGATCCGCGGGATCATGCGCTCGGTCGACGGCGAGCTGCTCGCCGGCGACCCCGACCTGCTCACCCGTGAGGCGCTGGCCGTGGTCGTCGCCGGCATGTCGATGGTGAACGTGCTGCCCCGGCTTCTCGAGGGCGCCGTGGTCGTCATCCCCGCCGACCGCTCCGAGGTGCTGCTGGCGACGCTGCTGGCCCACGCGTCGGGCACCTTCCCCTCGATCTCAGGCGTCGTGCTCAACGGCGGTTTCGAGCTGCCCGAGCCGGTGACCCGTCTGATCGACGGGCTCGGATCGACGCTGCCCATCATCACCACCGACCTGGGAACGTATGAGACCGCGGCCCGCATCATGGGCACCCGCGGGCGCCTCGCCGCCGACTCGCAGCGCCGCTACGACACCGCTCTGGCGCTCTTCGAGCAGAGCGTCGACACCGACGAGCTGCTCGTCTCCTTCGGTCTGGCCCGGGCGACCGTCGTGACACCGCTCATGTTCGAGTTCCAGCTCATCGAGCGCGCCCGGAGCCGGCGCAAGCGCATCGTGCTGCCCGAGGGCGACGACGACCGCGTGCTGCGGGCCGCCGCGACGGTGCTCAAGCGCGGCATCGCCGACCTGGTCATCCTGGGAGAGCCGTTCGAGGTGCGGGCCCGTGCGATCGAGCTCGGCATCGACATCCAGGGGGCGGAGGTGCTGTCGCCCCTCGACGCGGTGCACGTGCACAGGTTCGCCGAGGAGTATGCGCGGCTGCGCGCCCACAAGGGCGTCACCGTCGCGCAGGCGGCCGACACGGTCACCGACGTCTCCTACTTCGGCACGATGATGGTGCACCTCGGCCTCGCCGACGGCATGGTGTCGGGCGCGGCCCACACCACCGCGCACACCATCCGCCCCGCATTCGAGATCATCAAGACCCGTCCGGGCGTCTCGGTCGTGTCGAGCGTGTTCCTGATGGCGCTCGCCGACCGTGTGCTCGTGTACGGCGACTGCGCCGTCATCCCCGATCCCACGAGCGAGCAGCTGGCCGACATCGCCATCTCGTCGGCCGCGACGGCCGCGCAGTTCGGCATCGATCCCCGAGTGGCGATGCTCTCGTACTCGACAGGTGAGTCGGGATCGGGTGCCGATGTCGAGAAGGTGAGGGATGCCACGGCCCTCGTCCGCTCGCGGGCACCAGAGCTCCTCGTGGAAGGGCCCATCCAGTACGACGCGGCGGCCGACGCCGCGGTGGCCGCGGCGAAGATGCCCGGGTCGGAGGTCGCCGGGCGGGCGACGGTCTTCGTCTTCCCCGACCTCAACACCGGCAACAACACGTACAAGGCCGTCCAGCGCTCCGCCGGCGCCGTGGCCATCGGGCCGGTGCTGCAGGGCCTCAACAAGCCGATCAACGACCTGTCGCGCGGCGCGCTCGTGGACGACATCATCAACACCATCGCGATCACCGCGATCCAGGCGCAGGAGGCGTGATGCCACTCTCGGTCGTCGAGCGAGCGAAGCGAGACGAAACGCAGCAGCGTCTCGAGCACGTTTCGTCTCGCTCGTTCCTCGCTCGCTCGACGACCGGAATCGGGGGGTGAGCCGCATGACCCCGGTGCTCGTGATCAACAGCGGTTCATCGTCCTTCAAGTACCAGCTGCTCGACATGGACACCGAACGCACCCTCGCCTCGGGTCTGGTGGAACGCATCGGCGAGCCGGTCGGCGTCGCCCGCCACACCGTGCACGCGGCGGCGCTCGCCGCGGCCGACGGTCCGGCGCCTGCCGTGCTCGATGCGACGCGCACCCGCGAGCTGCCGATCCGCGACCACACCGCGGGCTTCGCGGTCATGCTCGAGGCGTTCGCGGCCCACGGTCCGTCGCTGGCCGAGACGCCGCCGGTCGCGGTGGGCCACCGGGTCGTGCACGGCGGAGCCCGGTTCTTCGAGCCGACCCTCATCACTCCGCTCGTCGAGATCAACATCGACGAGCTCTCCGTGCTCGCCCCGCTGCACAATCCCGCGAACCTCGCCGGGATCGTCGCCGCCCGCGCCGCGTTCCCCGATGCGCCGCACGTCGCCGTCTTCGACACCGCCTTCCACCAGACCCTGGCTCCGGCGGCCTACACCTACGCGATCGACGCCGAGGTCGCGGCATCCCACCGCATCCGGCGGTACGGATTCCACGGCACGTCGCACAAGTTCGTCAGCGAGGCGGCCGCGGCTTTTCTCGGCCGGCCGCTCGGCGAACTGAAGCAGATCGTCTTCCATCTCGGCAACGGCGCGTCGGTCACGGCGATCGACGGGGGTCGTTCGATCGACACGTCGATGGGCTTCACGCCGCTCGAGGGGCTCGTCATGGGCACGCGGTCGGGCGACATCGATCCGGCGGTGCTCTTCCAGCTCGAGCGTCGCGCCGGCATGAGCGTCGATGACCTCGACGACCTCCTGAACAAGCGCAGCGGACTGCTGGGGCTCGCGGGCTCGAACGACCTCCGTGACATCCGCGCGGCCATCCAGCGGGGCGAGCCGCGAGCCGCGCTCGCCTTCGAGGTGTACGTCCACCGGCTGCGCGCGTACGCCGGCGCCTACCTCGCCCAGCTCGGCGGCGCCGACGTCATCTCGTTCACCGCGGGCGTCGGCGAGAACGCGCCGGCCGTCCGTGCGGGGGCGCTCGAGACGCTCCGATTCGCGGGCGTCGAGATCGATCACGAGCGCAACGAGAGCGCCGAGCGCGGCATCCGGATCATCTCGACGGATGCCTCGGCCGTCACGGTGCTCGTGGTGCCGACCGACGAGGAGCTCGAGATCGCCCGCCAGACCCTGAGCGTCGCGCGCCCATAACCTTCCCGGGGTGTCGAGCAGACGCCGGACCGCATTACGCTTGCTGGACGGCACGCTCGCTGAAACAGGCACCGTGGAGTGCCGAGTCCACCCCGCACCCGCTCCCGGAGGTTCTGTGGCCCACGACGCCCTGCCCGATCTGACCGCGTTCGACGCAGTGCTCTTCGATCTGGATGGCGTCCTGACGCCGACGGCCGAGGTGCACATGCATGCGTGGCAGACCATGTTCGAGGAGCTCTTCGCCGCGTGGGACATCACGCCGCCGTACACCGAGCGCGACTACTTCGACCACCTCGACGGCAAGAAGCGCTACGACGGGGTGGCGAGCCTGCTCCGCTCCCGCGACGTGGAGGTGCCCTGGGGCGATCCGTCCGACCCGCCGTCGGCCGACACGGTGTGCGGCATCGGCAACCGCAAGAACGCCGTCTTCGAACGCGTGCTGCGTTCCGAGGGCATCGCGGCGTACCCCGGGTCGCTGCGCGTGCTCGACCTCCTCGAGGCCGCCGGCACGCCCGCGGCGGTGGTGTCGAGTTCCAAGAACGCAGAGGAAGTCCTGGCGGCAGCCGGCATCCGCGACCGCTTCGCCGTCGTGATGGACGGGGTCATCGCCGAACGCGACCACCTGGCCTCGAAGCCGGCGCCGGATGTCTTCGTCGAGGCGGCACGGATGCTCGAGGCCGATCCTGCGCGCTGCGCCGCAGTGGAGGACGCCATCAGCGGTGTGCGCTCGGCGGCCGCGGGCGGCTTCGGACTCGTCGTCGGCGTGGATCGCGGCGTCGGAGTGCAGGACCTCATCGACGCGGGCGCCCACATCGTGGTTCAGGACCTGGAGGAATTCGTACGATGATCGACCGCGACCGCTTCCCCGTCGACGAATGGCGTCTGGTCGAGTCGTCGTACGACCTCGACGACGCCGGCGTCACCGAGACGCTCTTCGCCGTCGGCAACGGCTATCTGGGTCTGCGCGGCAACCACCCCGAGGGGCGGTTCGCGCACGAGCAGGGCACGTTCATCAACGGGTTCCACGAGACGTTCCCGATCCGCCACGCCGAGCAGGCGTACGGGTTCGCCGAGGTGGGGCAGGCGATCGTCAACGCGCCTGACGCGAAGGTCATGCGCGTCTACGTCGACGACGAGCCGCTGTCGTTGGACGTGGCCGACGTCCGTGAGTACGAGCGGGTGCTCGACATGCGCGACGGCGTCCTCCGCCGGCACGTGCGGTGGACCACGCCGTCCGGCAAGGACGTGAAGATCGACATGGAGCGGCTGGTGTCGTTCGAGGAGAAGCACCTCGCGCTGATCAGCGTCGAGGTCACGGTGCTCAACGCCGATGCTCCCGTCACCATCACCTGCCAGATCATCAACCGGCAGGACGGCGAGGACGTCTACGGCGGAACTCCCACCGCGCCGCGCAAGGCGGGATTCGACCCCCGCAAGACCGAGAAGCTGAATGAGCGCGTGCTGCAGCCGCAGGAGTACTGGCAGGACAAGCTGCGCTCGGCGCTCTCGTATCGCGCCACCGACTCGGGGATGACGGTCGCCGTCGTCGCCGACCACCTGGTCGAGACCGAGAACGAGTACAGCTCCCGTACCCTCATCGAGCCCGACATCGCCAAGAACGTGTTCCGCGTGCAGGCGAAGGCGGGTGTGCCGGTGCGCATCACGAAGCTCGTGAGCTACCACACCTCGCGCGGCGTGCCCGCGCGCGAGCTCGTCGATCGCTGCCGTCGCACGCTCGATCGCGCGCTCGCGGTGGGCGTGGACGCGATCCGGGACGAGCAGCGCACCTGGCTCGACGGCTTCTGGGAGCGCTCGGACGTGCGCATCGGCGGCCACCCCGACCTGCAGCAGGCCACGCGCTGGTGCCTGTTCCAGCTCGCACAGGCGACGGCCCGCGCTGACGGCCAGGGTGTGCCGGCGAAGGGCGTGACGGGCTCGGGATACTCCGGGCACTACTTCTGGGACACCGAGATCTACGTGCTCCCGTTCCTCGCCTACACGACGCCGCTCTGGGCGCGCAACGCACTGCGCATGCGGTACCTCATGCTGCCGGCTGCGCGCCGACGCGCGTTCCAGCTCAACGAAGCCGGAGCGCTCTTCCCGTGGCGCACGATCAACGGCGAAGAGGCATCCGCCTACTACGCCGCCGGCACGGCGCAGTACCACATCAACGCCGACGTCAGCTATGCGATGGCGAAGTACGTGCGCGCGACCGGCGATGACGAGTTCCTCTACCGCGAAGGCGTCGACATCGCCGTGGAGACCGCACGACTGTGGGCGACCCTCGGCTTCTGGCGCTCGAACGACGGGGTGGTCGACGGCGAGGGCGACACGTTCCACATCCACGGCGTCACCGGGCCGGACGAGTACACCACCGTCGTCAACGACAACCTCTTCACGAACGTGATGGCCCGCTTCAACCTGCGCTTCGCCGCGCGCACGGTGCGCGAGATGGCCGAGGTCGACGGCGAGGTCTATCGCCAGATGGTCGACCGTCTCGCGCTGGAGCCCGGTGAGCCCGAGGCCTGGGAGCGGGCCGCGGAGGCCATGCACATCCCGTTCAGCCCGGGTCTCGGCATCCATCCGCAGGATCACGTGTTCCTGGAGCGCGAGATCTGGGACCTCGAGAACACGCCGCCCGACAAGCGGCCGCTGCTGCTGCACTTCCACCCGCTGGTGATCTACCGCTACCAGGTGCTCAAGCAGGCCGATGTCGTGCTCGCGCTGTTCCTGCAGGGCAACCACTTCTCGGATGAGGACAAGCTGGCCGACTTCGAGTACTACGACCCGCTGACCACCGGCGACTCGACGCTGTCGGCGGTCGTGCAGGCGATCCTCGCGGCGGAGGTCGGCTACCAGGACCTGGCGCTCGAATACTTCAGGGAATCGATCTTCGTCGACCTTGGCGACCTGCACCACAACGCCGCGGACGGCGTGCACGTGGCCTCCGCCGGCGGCGTCTGGACGGCACTCGTCTCGGGCTTCGGCGGCATGCGCGACCACTTCGGCGAGCTGTCGTTCGACCCGCGCCTGCCCGCCGCGTGGCCCTCGCTCGAGTTCGTCCTCCACTGGCACGGCACGCGCCTGGTGGTCACCGTCACCCGCGACCAGCTGCGGGTGCGCGCCACCGACGGCGACCCCGTCGGCTTCAGCGTGCGGGGCGTCGGCTACGTCGTCGGCCCCGGCGAGGAGGTCGTGGCGCGCCTGGACGGGCAGGGTCCGGTCATCCCCGGCCGCCCGTCGCTGCGCGAGCTCGGCGACGCGCGCCGCGAGGACGGCTCGCTGCTGTCGGCCTCGGTGCCCACCGTCACCTCGACGATCCCGATCATCGTGGGCGCGGCGGATGTCGAACACGGTGCCGACGCGTGACCGAGGGCGCCCGGCGACCCGGCGCGATGTCGGCGTCACGCCGTAGGCTGGGGGAGTGACCACCGCCCTCTACCGCCGCTATCGGCCTGAGTCGTTCGGCGAGATGATCGGGCAGTCGCAGGTCACCGAACCTCTGATGACGGCGCTGCGCAGCGATCGCGTCGGGCACGCCTACCTGTTCTCCGGTCCGCGCGGCTGCGGCAAGACGACGTCGGCTCGCATCCTGGCGCGCTGCCTCAACTGCGCGCAGGGGCCGACCGACACGCCCTGCGGCACCTGCGACAGCTGCATCGAGCTCGGGCGCGGCGGTGGCGGCTCGCTCGACGTCGTCGAGATCGACGCCGCGAGCCACAACGGCGTCGACGATGCGCGCGACCTGCGCGAGCGCGCCGTGTTCGCGCCCGCTCGCGATCGCTTCAAGATCTTCATCCTCGACGAGGCGCACATGGTGACGCCGCAGGGCTTCAACGCCCTGCTCAAGCTCGTCGAAGAGCCGCCCGACCACGTCAAGTTCATCTTCGCGACGACCGAGCCCGAGAAGGTCATCGGCACCATCCGCTCGCGCACGCACCACTACCCGTTCCGCCTCGTGCCGCCGGCCGCGATGCTCGAGTACGTCGAGCAGCTCTGCGGGCAGGAGGGCGTCGAGGTCGAGAAGGGCGTGCTCCCGCTGGTCGTGCGGGCGGGAGGCGGCTCGCCACGAGACACGCTGTCGCTGCTCGATCAGCTCATCGCCGGGTCCGAGGACGCCAGAGTCACCTACGCCCGCGCGGTCGCTCTCCTCGGCTACACCCACGCCGAGCTGCTCGACGAGGTGGTCGACGCCTTCGCCGCCTCCGACGCCGCCGCCGCGTTCGCGGCGGTCGACCGCGTCGTGCAGACGGGGCAGGACCCGCGTCGCTTCGTCGACGATCTGCTCGAGCGCCTGCGCGACCTGATCGTCGTGTCGGCAACCGGTCAGGGCGCCGCAGCGGTACTGCGCGGCATCTCCGCCGAGGACCTCGCCCGCATGCAGGGGCAGGCCGACGCCTTCGGACCGTCGCGACTGTCGCACATCGCGGATCTCGTCATCGCCACCCTCGACGACATGACCGGTGCCACCTCGCCCCGGCTCCAGCTCGAGCTCATGGTCGCACGCGTGCTCGCGCGGGGCGCGGGCGGCGCCGCTGTGCCGGTGCCGGTGCCGGCCGCTGCTGCCGTGCCCGCCGCTGCCGCCTCGCCGGCGCCGGTCCCCACAGCGGCGCCGAGCGCACCGGCGGCCATGCCTGCGTCCGGCGATCGCGCGGCTGCGGCTTCTGGGCCTGCCGCGGCAGGCGTATCCGCGCCGTCACCCGAGACTGCCGCGCCGGCCGCCGCCGTCGAGGCTCCTCCGGTTCCCACCGGACCGGTCACGCTCGAGCGGTTGCAGCAGGCCTGGCCTCAGGTGCTCGGCCGTCTGGAGGACGTCAGCCGCTCGTCGTGGATGCTCGCCTCGGGCGCGCGCACCGCGGCGCTCGACGGCGACGTGCTCACGCTCGCGTTCTCGAGCCAGAGCGACGTCGCCAAGTTCAAGCAGCTCGCCGCCGGCAAGGGCCCCAGCGAAGACCTGCGGCAGGCGATCCTGGCCGTGCTCGGCATCCGCGTGAAGTACATCGCCCGCCACGACGCGGGCGGTGGGCCGGGAGGCCCGGCGGCATCCGGTCCTGCGAGCCCGTCCCCGACCGGTCCCGGACGCGAGGCGCGGCCTCGCGTCCGGGACCGGTCGGGGA
>NZ_JBJDRK010000007.1:0-109799 GCF_044987405.1 Microbacterium sp. ZW T2_14
GCCGTGCCCGCTGCCGATGCTGCGGCCGCGGGCACGGCCGCCGACCCCGCCCGGCCCCACGGTGCGGCCTAGACTCGAACCCGTGGCATCCCACCCCTCCGATCACGAGCCGAACCGGGCCGACCTGCACAAGGATCCGTCCCGCGTGAGCGGCATGTTCGACCAGGTCGCCGCCGGCTACGACCGCACCAACACCGTGCTGAGCATGGGCAACGACCGGTTCTGGCGGGCTGCGACCACCCGTGCGGTCGATCCCCGGCGCGGTCAGCGCATCCTCGACCTGGCGGCCGGCACCGGCGCGTCGAGCGTCGCGCTCGCCGGCCGCGGCGCCGAGGTCGTCGCGGCGGACTTCTCGCCCGGCATGATCGCCGAGGGGGAGCGCCGGCACGGCCGCAGCGCGCCGGGAGGCGGCATCCGGAATCTCTCGTTCGTGCAGGCGGACGCGACGGCGCTGCCGTTCGGGGACGACGAGTTCGACACGGTCACGATGTCGTTCGGGCTGCGCAACGTCAACGAGCCCAAGCAGGCGCTGCGGGAGCTGCTGCGCGTGACGAAGCCCGGCGGGCGGCTCGTGATCTGCGAGTTCTCGCAGCCGCCGTCGAAGGTCTTCAACGGGCTGTATCGCTTCTACAACGACCGCGTCCTGCCGGTGGTCGCGAAGAGCGTGAGCTCCAACGCGGAGGCGTACGACTACCTCAACGAGTCGATCCGCGACTGGCCCGACCAGCGCACGCTGGCGGCGTGGATCCGCGAAGCCGGCTGGACGGACGTGGCTCACCGCAACCTCTCCCTGGGCATCGTCGCGCTGCATCGGGCGACCAAGCCTCGGGACGCAGCCACGAAGGCGGCGGACGGCGCGGGGAAAGCCCTGGCCTAGTGCCGATCGGCGCCGGCTGGACCAGGACGAAACGCGCCCCCGGTAGGCTGGGCGTGTGACACCGACAGCGCCGGGCTCCCATATCGCGGGCAAGCTGGGCCTGACCGACCGCATCTTCGCGGGGGCGCGATCGCGCAGCCTGCTCAAGACCGTCGAGGCAGGCCTGAAGCGGGTCGACAGCGCGCTCGAGCGTGAACTGCGGGTGGCGGATGCCCTCGCCGACGCCACCAGCCGCTATCTCTACGACGCCGGCGGCAAGCGGGTGCGGCCCATGCTCGCCCTGCTGACGGCGCAGCTCGGCGACGGCGCGACCGACGAGGTCATCCAGGCAGCGACGGCGCTGGAGATGACCCATCTCGGATCCCTGTACCACGACGACGTGATGGATGCCGCCGACAAGCGCCGCGGTGTGCCCAGCGCCCACGCGGTGTGGGGCAACAACGTCGCGATCCTGACCGGCGACCTGCTGTTCTCACGTGCGAGCCAGATCATGGCCCGCCACGGCGAGCGTGCTATCCGGCTGCAGGCCGACACGTTCGAGCGGCTCGTCCTCGGTCAGATGCACGAGACGGTGGGCCCGTCCGAGTCCGACGACCGCGTCGAGTTCTACCTCAAGGTGCTCTCCGACAAGACCGGCTCCCTCATCGCCGCCGCGGCTCAGTCGGGCGTGATCTTCTCGAACGGGCCGGCGGAGTTCGAGGCGCCGATGGTGACCTTCGGCGAGAAGGCCGGCGTCGCGTTCCAGCTTCTCGACGACGTGATCGATCTGTCCGCCGACCCCGATGAGACCGGCAAGGTGCCGGGCACCGACCTGCGCGCCGGCGTGCCCACCATGCCGTATCTCGTGCTGCGCGAGCGGAAGGACGCCGCATCGATCGAGCTGCGCGAGCGGATCGACGACGGCGTCGCACGCATCGCCGACGGCGCCGATCCCTCGATCCTCGACGAGCCGCTCGCGCGGCTGCGCGACCACGAGGCGACCGAGGCCACCCTCGACCTCGCCCACGCCTGGTCGAGCCAGGCGATCGACGCCCTCGAACCTCTCCCGGACGGCGCGGTGCGCGAGGCGCTCACCCGATTCGCGCAGGCCGTCGCCGACCGCTCCAGTTAGACGTTCCCGCGTTTCGTCTCGCTTCGCTCGCTCAACGACCGGGGACTGCGACGAGCCGAGTCCCCGAAAGGACCCCCATGACCAAGCTCCGGCTGGCGATCGTCGGTGCAGGACCGGCAGGCATCTACGCCGCCGACATCCTGCTCAAGGCCGAGCGGAAGTTCGACGTGTCGATCGACCTGTTCGAGCAGCTGCCCGCCCCGTACGGGCTGGTGCGCTACGGGGTCGCGCCCGACCATCCGCGCATCAAGGGCATCGTCACGGCACTGCGCGAGGTGCTCGACCGCGGCGACATCCGCATCTTCGGCAACGTCCGGTTCGGTGAGGACATCACCCTCGATGACCTGAAGCACCACTACCACGCCGTCATCTTCGCCACCGGTGCCATCCGCGACACCGACCTCGACATCCCGGGCATCGACGCCGCCGGCTCGTACGGCGCCGCCGACTTCGTGAGCTGGTTCGACGGGCACCCCGACGTGCCGCGCGAGTGGCCGCTGGATGCGGCATCCGTCGCGGTCCTCGGCAACGGGAACGTGGCCCTCGATGTGTCGCGGATGCTCGCCAAGCACGCCGAAGACCTGCTGCCCACCGAGATCCCCGACAACGTCTACGAGGGTCTCGTGACGTCGCAGGTGACCGACGTGCACGTGTTCGGACGCCGCGGGCCCGCGAACGTGAAGTTCACTCCGCTGGAGCTGCGGGAGCTCGGCGAGCTGCGCGACGTCGACATGGTCGTCTACGACGAGGACTTCGACTACGACGACGCGGCACGCGCCGCCATCGCGAGCAACAAGCAGGTCATGGTGATCGACCGCGTGCTGCAGTCGTGGCGCAAGCGCGACTCGGTCAACAACGCCGGCGGCACCGCATCGCGCCGCCTGCACCTGCACTTCTACGCGAAGCCTGTCGAAGTGAAGCAGGATGCCGAGGGCCGGGTCTCCGCGCTCGTCTACGAGCGCACGCGTCCCGACGGAGAAGGCGGCGTCGTGGGCACCGGGGAGCTGCGCGAGGTGCCGATCCAGGCCCTCTACCGTGCCGTCGGCTACTTCGGCTCACCGCTGCCGGGCGTGCCCTTCGACAAGCGGCACGGCGTCATCCCCAACCGCGAGGGCCAGGTGCTGAGCAAGGACTCGAACCAGCGGGTCAACGGCGTGTATGCGACCGGGTGGATCAAGCGCGGACCCGTGGGCCTGATCGGGCACACGAAGTCCGACGCCATGGAGACGATCCGCCACCTCATCAACGACCAGGGCACGTGGTGGCAGCCGGCGGACCCGTCGGAGGAGTCGATCCCCGAGCTGCTGGCCTCTCGCGGCGTGGCATGGACCGACCTGGAAGGGTGGCACCGCCTCGACGAGCACGAGGTGGCGCTGGGAGCGCCGCGTGAGCGGGCCCGCGTGAAGGTCGTGCCGCGCGACGAGATGGTGACGATCTCCCGCGGCGAGTGAGGCCGTCCGGCGGCTGGGCCGTGAGCGCCGGTCGCTGAGCCTGTCGAAGCGCACCGCACCCTAGGCTGAGGCCATGGCCGGGACGACTGCGGCGTGGGCACCCGACATCCTCGGGGAGCCGTTCGAGCAGCTGACGCTGCCGCTCGGCGTGGCCGGCGAGCACGGCGATCTCGTCGCCACGCTGGTGCGCAGCATCCCTCACCCGCTCGCGATCCCGTTCGCGCCGCTGCGCGACGTCGACGTGCTGTACGTGCACGGCTGGTCGGATTACTTCTTCCAGCGCGACCTGGCGCGGTTCTGGACGCAGCGGGGCGCCCGGTTCTACGCGCTCGATCTGCGCCGCTACGGACGCAGCCTGCGGGAGGGGCAGTCCCCGGGCTACATCGACTCGCTCGAGGACTACGACGTCGACATCGAGGCGGCTCTGGAGGCCATGGGCCACCACCCGGCGGCGGGCAGACGACGCCGGGCGCACGGCGTCGCCAAACCGGACAGGCCGGGCGCGCGGAACGGCCGCCGGCTCGTGCTGATGGGGCATTCGACGGGCGGCCTGACTCTCACGCTCTGGGCCGACCGTCATCGCGGCCGTGCCGACGCCCTCGTGCTCAACAGCCCGTGGCTCGAACTGCAGCTCGGCCCTCTCGGCCGTCAGGCGCTCGCGCCGCTGGTCGACATGAGGGCCCGTCTGGATCCGCGCGGGACGCAGCCGGCTGTCGACTTCGGGTTCTACAGTCGCGCGCAGAGCGAGATCGGCACGCTTCCGGACGGCGAGCAACGCGCACTCTGGCGGCCCGACCGCGGATTTCCCACCGCCCCCGGCTGGCTTTCGGCGGTCATGGCGGGCCATCGCCGCGTGGCGGCCGGCGTCGACGTCGGCTGTCCCGCGCTGGTGCTGCTGTCGAAGGCCTCGACGGCGCCGCTGTCGTGGCGGCCGTCGATGACGTCGACGGACTCGGTGCTGGTCGTCGACGACATCGCGCGTGCGGCGACGCGCATCGGCGGACTCGTGACGCTCTCGCGCATCCGCGGTGCGATCCACGACGTCTTCTTGTCGCGCGACCGAGCCCGCACGGCGGCGTACGATGCTCTCGACCGTTGGGTGAACGGCTACGTCGTACCGGACTGACGGACGGAAAATGTCCCCCGAAGAGGGGACAGCGCACTCCTAGGAACCGGGGTTACCCTTTAAGGGAGATGTCCCCAGCATCTCAGGGAAGGCCCTCCCCAAGAATCCTTCCCGAACCGTCGCCCAGCGCCGCTGACCGGGGGGTTGGTAGCGAGAGCAGGCGACGACAGGCCCCGGGTGTCCCCAGCACCCGGGGCCTTTTATCGTCTGCTCCGTGTCGTGGTCGGCGGCGTTCCCCGCGTGAGCACGCGTACGAGCAGCACGTAGGTCGTGATCGACAGCACGTAGCCGACGACGTACACCACGAGCTCCTGGGCGAGGAAGCGGCTGTAGATCAGCTCGCCGTCGACCACCGCGGGCGCGTTCTGTCCGAGGAGGTAGGCCGCCGTCTGCCCGGCGGCGAAGATCGCCAGCAGCGCGAGCACGGCGAGCAGCGCGAGCCAGATCCGCGCCCGCCACACCCGCGCGGCCGCCGCCATCGCGGTGGTCGCCGTCCACGCCGGCACCTCGGGGTCGAGCCACCCGTTCACCATCGGGATCAGGATGATCGCCGCGATGAACGCCGCGTTGAGCAGGGGGCCGCCGATGCCGCTGAACGCCGCGGTGCCGGCATCCCCGCGCACGAGCGGCGGGATCAGCAGGACCACGAGAACCGGCAGCGTCGCGACCACGGCCGACATCGCGGCCCGGAGAAAGCGCATGGCCCGAGTGTAGGGGCGGCGACGATGCCGAGACGTCGCACCCTCACGAGGCGAGGGTGAGGATCGCCGAGGCGACGGCCTTCGGGGACGAGTGCTGCGCGACGTGGTGGTGTCGCGGGATGAGCACGAGCTGGGCCGAGGGAGCGCTCCGGCGAAGCCGCCGGCACCATTCCAGCCCGGCGATCGGGTCGGCACCGCCCCGGATGAGCAGCAGGGGCACCGCGAGGTCGGGAACGCGCTCCTCCAGCCGGTAGGCGAGCATGTGCCGCAGCTGCGTCAGATACCAGGGGATCCCGCAGCGCAGATAGTCGGTGAACACGATCACGTTCACGGACGGCGGCTCGCCCAGGGTGTCGACGGCGAGCGCCCGCGTCTGGCCGATCATGGTCCGGTGCCGGTCGTCGGCGACCGGGCCCATCGCCACCACCGTCGTGACGAGATCGGGGCGTTGGAGAGCCGTCTCGACGACCCACTGGGTTCCCATCGAATGTCCCAGGAGCACGACGGGCCCGACGCCTAGTCCCTCCAGGACGAGCCCGAGCGCGCGCGCCATCTCCGGCACGCCCAGGTCGCGGCGGGGCTTGGGCAGTCCGCCGAAACCCGGCAGATCGATCGAGATCACCGTGCGACGCGCTGCTGCCAGACCGTTGTGCAGGCGGGAGAGGTAGCGGTGGGAGACGCCGATCCCGTGCACGAGCACGATCGCGGGCTCGCGGCTCGCCGGCGCGACGGACGACAGCACACGGAATACGAGGTCTCCGACGTCGACGCGCCGCTCGGCGGGGCGCACTCGGTCGGGCATCTGCGTCTCGCTGCGCGGTGACCGCATGCCACTCCTCGTCGACGCCATCCGGTCATGCTACGGCGTGGTCGCGCCGTCCCGGTGCGGTTGACAAGCCCCCTGCCCGACGCCTCTTCGTCGCCTTCCGCTCGCCCGGTGTTCACCCGGCACGGCCAGCGTGTCGAGCGGGCGTGCTCCCGGATCCCCACCGGGAGGCTGCGCCTCCCATTCCCAGACGAAAGGACGGCGCGCGCATGCGGCCGAGTTCGAGACGCCCTGACCCCAGCGGGGCGCAACGCACGCACTGGACGAAGACGGGGGTGACGGCTGCGGGTATCGCGGCCGCGCTGCTCGTCACCGCACTGGCGGCGCCCGCGGCATCCGCCGCGCCGCTCCCCGCGGCGAAGCCCGCCCCCGAGGCGCCGCCGACCGCACCCGCCCTGACGCCGGCGGAGGGCGCATGGCTCGAGGGGACGGTGACGGTCGCCGCCGACGCCACCGCCGCGGGCGACCCTGTGACGTCCCTCACGATCGACGATCAGGCCGTGACCGCCACGTCGACGCCGGGCCTGTCGCACCTCCGGTTCGACGTGGGCAGCAACTCGGCCGCCCTGACGTACGCGAACCACCTCGTCGTGAACGGGCACCGCATCGACCAGGACCGCACGTGGGTGTCCGAGCGGGTCGACATCCCGGTGCCGAACGACTGGCTCGTCACGGGCGAGAACACGGTCGAGATCTTCGCCGGCACCGCGGACGCGGCCTGCGGGGTGAACTACGACGACTTCGTCGTCACCGACGTCGCCCTCGAGCTGCTCGGCGAGGTCGCCGACGGTGAGGACAACCCGTTCACGCTCAACTTCGGGGACGGCGACTGCGGCACGCAGACCGGCGACATCACCCACGCGGAGCTCTCGTTCTTCGTGCTCGGCGACCCGCTCGCCTCGACCGGGCTGACGGCGGAGGTCGACACGACCGCGCTGGCGAACGGACCGCACGAGATCGTCGCGACGACCGCCGCGGGCGGCACCGTCGCGCACGCCGTCTCGGTCAACAACGCGCCGGTCGGCGCGCCGCAGGTCTCACCGGAGGACGGCACCCTGACCCGTGGCGTCCAGACGGTTTCGGCGTCATTGCCGGCGAGCGGCGACGGCGGCGTCAGCGCCCTCACGGTCGACGGCGCCCCGGCGCCCGCGGCGGTGTCGCTCGGCGCCGGTTCGTCGATCTTCGCGTTCACGGTGGGCTCGAACTCGATCGAGCACCGCTACCAGAACCACCTGCTGGTCAACGGGCACAAGGTCGACATCCTCGGCGACTGGGTGAACCAGCGCGTCGAGGTGCCCGTTCCCAACCGCTACCTCGTTCCCGGTGAGAACGCCGTCGCCGTCGTCGCCGGCGACGTGAGCTCGAGCTGCGGCGCGAACCTCGACGACTTCACCATCACCGAACTCGCGCTGCAGGTGGGCGTGGGCACTGCGACGGGCCAGGATGTCGCGGCGTCGTACGCGATGGGTGACGGCAACTGCGGCTCCTCGACGACCGCTCTCGCCCGGGCAGACACGACGTGGACCATCGACGCTCCCGCCGTCTCCACGCTGCCGACCCTCGGTTCCGGCGAGGCGACGTTCAGCTTCGATGTCGGGACGAACTCGATCGATGACGTGTTCGCCAACATGCTCTACGTGAACGGCATCCCGCAGCTGCTCGGCGGCGTCTATGTCAGCGAGCGGGTCGACATCGTCATCCCGAACGAGTGGCTGCTCCCCGGCTGGAACACGATCGACATCGTGACCGGTACGACCGAGACCGGCTGCAACCGCGACGACTTCGCGATCTCGAACCTCGCGCTCACCCCCGGCTCGGGCACGGCGACGGGTCAGCGCCTGAAGCCGACGTATGCGATGGGAGACGGCACCTGCGGTTCGAACGTCAACTCGTTCACCGAGATCGACGTCCACTTCCTGGTGACGGATGCCTCGCCTCAGGGCCTGCGGGCCGAGCTCGACACCGCCGCGCTCACGGACGGTGCCCACACGGTCGCCGCCACGTCGACCACCGGTGAGACCGCGACCCGTCAGCTGCTGACCGACAACAGCGCTCCGGTGATCTCCTCCAGCAGCCCCGCGGCCGGCACGACGATCACCTCGTCGGTGGCGCTCGACGTGCAGCTCGAGGACGCCTCCGGCCTCATGGGAACGCCCGAGCTCACGCTCGACGGCGCCCCGGTCGCTCTCGGCGATCTCGTGGGGCCGGGCCTCTCCGCCGGTCAGCACACGGTCGCGGTGACGGCGACCGACTCGCTCGGCAACTCGGCGCAGCGCGAGGTGGTGTTCTCTTCGGCGGGCATCCCCGACGTGCCGGCGGCACTCACGCCGACGACCGGCACGGGCGGCGTCTCGGGGTCGGTGACCCTCGGCGCGACCGTCGGCGAGCCCGGCGGCGGCGACGTCACGGCGACCTTCTCGCAAGCTGAGATCCTCACGCCGAACCAGGGATGGCAGGGCACGTCGACCGACGTCCCGACCACCCTCGCGATCGACGGCGAGTCGAACATCGGCTCGACGAAGTCGCTGGCTCCCGGTGATGGGCGCACGCTGGACGCACCGGTGGGCCGCGACGTCACGTACCAGCGGTTCGACGTGCAGCTCAAGGGCCAGGTCGCCGATCCGGTGCTGCGTTGGGAGGGGGTCATCGACCCCACCCGCGTCGTGGCGCTGCGCGCGTGGAACCTCCAGGCGGCGGCGTGGGACGTGCTGGCGAGTGCGCGAGGCGCCCTCGAGGGCAACACGGTGCTCACCTCGCTCGTCGACGCCCGCTACATCGACGGTCAGCAGGTGCACGTCATGATCACCGGCGAGGACCCCTTCGCCGATGAGATCGACCCCGGCGAGGAGGGCTTCGCCGACCCGGCGTCGTACGACTTCTCGATCGCCCACTTCACCGACACGCAGTATCTGTCGGAGGGGGCCGTCGAGCAGGAGACGGCGGCCGAGCGCGCGATCTGGGAGAAGGCGTACGGCGACACGACCCGCTGGATCGCCGACAACGCCGAGACCCGCAAGATCGAGTACGTCGCACACACCGGCGACATCATCGAGAACAACATCCGCACGCCCGCAGACGAGGCGATGATGCAGCAGGTGGTCGGCGAGTTCGAGCTGTCATCGCGCCAGCAGGCGATCCTCGACGACGCCGGCGTCACCAACCAGGTGATCGCGGGCAACCACGACAACCGCTCCGGCACCGAGAACGGTCCCGAGGCCATGTACAACCAGTACTTCGGCCCCGACCGCTACGAGGCGGCGGATGACGTGTGGGTCGACGCCGAGTACGGCGGACCCTGGCGCGAGGGCGACAACCAGAACAACTACACCCTGTTCTCGGCCGGCGGCCTCGACTTCGTGGCGGTCGGCCTCTCCTACGGCGTCACCACCGAGGAGAGCGCGTGGGCGTCGGAGATCTTCGCCCGGTACCCCGACCGCAACGGCATCCTGCTCTCGCACGACTACCTCGCCGCGAGCGCTCAGACCGACGGACGCAATTCGGGCTACGCGGCTCCCGACGGGGCCCTGCTGTACAAGAAGATCGTCGAGCCCAACCCGAACGTGTTCCTCATCCTCGCGGGACATATCCACGGGGTGGGCACGAACGTCAAGCCCGAGGTCGGCCAGGTCGGGCACGGGGTCGTCGAGCTGCTGGCCGACTACCAGGCGTTCACCGTCTCGGCCGAGCAGCTGGGTCTGACGGAGATCGGCGGGTACGCCCCCACCGACCAGCTGCGGTTCGGCGCCAGCTTCCTGCGCCTGCTGCAGTTCGACGTCGACCGGTCGGAGATGCTCGTCGACACGTACTCGCCGTTCCTCGGCGAGTTCGGCGCCGACGAGTACGACCCGGCGCTGCGCTACCTGCCGGAGGCCGACAACATGGTGCTGCCGGTCGACCTCACCTCGCGCACGACGAGCTTCCGCACGGACTCGCTCGCGCTGTACAACCCGATCGCGGTCATCGGCGAGACGACCGCGGCGTCGGGTGAGGTGGCATCGGTCACGTGGTCGGGGCTGAAGAAGAACACGGCCTACGCGTGGTTCGTCGTGGCGCGGTCGGCCGGCGGCGGCGAGACGCCGTCCCTGCCGAGCGTGTTCGTGACCGGCGACAAGGCCGCGGCTCAGACGCAGGTCACCCCGGAGCTGGCGCCGTACGCGACGCCGACCCCCACGCCGACCCCGGCACCGACGCGGTCGCCTGAGCCGACGCCCAGCCCGTCGACGACTCCCGCCCCGGAGCCGTCGGCGACGGGTGAGCGGGCGCCTGCTTCGTCCGACTAGGCGAAGGGTGGGAGGGCCCGTTCCCCGCTGCACGGCGGGGGACGGGCCCTCCGTCCGCGTCATCCGTGGGTGTTCCGGATGCTGTTCCGGCGATTGCCCCGCTCACGTGCACGAACGACCAACACCCTGACTTGGAAGGAGCCCGGTTGACCGCGCTGATACGCCGCCATCGGACCACCTGGATCGCCGTCGGGATCGCCGTGGCTGCGGCATCCGTCCTCCTGGCCCCTGCCGCGGCGCACGGCCACGGCTTCACCACGACCGTGTACGTGGACGCGACGGCACCGGAGCCGGGGGTCGTCCGCGCCGAGATCGGGCTGGAGTACGACCTCCTGGTGCTTTCCGCGTCCGCCGCCGAGGACGCACCGGAGTTCTTCGAGGACGGCATGGACGTCTTCGGCACCGGCGAGGAGGCTGAGGCGCTCACCGCGCATGCCGACGCGATCGTCGACTACGTGACCCAGCGGCTCGAGCTCACGGCAGACGACGTGCCGTGCCTGCCCGAGCGAGCCGGCGCGCTCCGAGTCGACGAGCGGCACGACGTGCCGTACGCCGTGCTCACCCTCGACTACGGCTGCGAGCCGGCCGCCGCGCACGAGCTGCGCAGCACGCTCTTCCCCGACGAGGAGGGATTCGTCCGCGGCACGGTCACGATCGTCGACTACGAGGTGGATCACACCGCGGGCAGCGCGACATTGACCCGCCAGGATCCGGCGTTCAGCACGGAGCAGACGCTGCTCGAACGACTCGGGCGGTTCTTCGTGCTCGGGTCCGAGCACCTGCTCTTCGGCATCGACCACATCCTCTTCCTCCTCGCCCTCATCGTCGGCTCCCGCCGTCTGCGCGACATCGTGCTCGCGGCGACCGCCTTCACAGCGGCGCACTCGGTGACGTTCATCCTCGCCGCGCTGGGAGTCGTGTCCCTGCCTGCCGCGCTCGTGGAGCCGCTCATCGCGCTCTCGATCGCGGTGGTCGGATGCTGGTACCTGTGGCGCGTGTGGCGTCAGCGCCGGGAGCCGGCCCAGCTCTTCGCGCCGACGACCGGCGGCGGGTTCGACCGCACACAGCTCGCACGATTCGCCGTGGTCTTCCTGTTCGGGCTGCTCCACGGAGTCGGCTTCGCCGGCGCCCTCGGCATCCACGAGCCGTCGTCGTGGTCGCTGCTCGGTGCGCTGCTCGTCTTCAACCTGGGGATCGAAGCCGTGCAGGTGGCGATCATCGTCGTGACATTCCCGATCCTGCTCGCGCTCCGCAAGGCGGCCCCGAGGACGGGTCTGGTCGTCGGCGTCGTCATCGCCGCGGCCGTGACGCTCATGGGACTGGTCTGGTTCGTGCAGCGCCTGCTCGGGATCGGGTAGCGCGGGGGAGCGGCCGAGGCGCCTCCCTCGTCGGAATCGCCGCTCAGCGGTGTTGCGTTCGCTGCATGCGTCGACCGCGACGGAGACCCTCTCGCGAACCCGCGTGCGTCGGAAGCAGGTCGTCTTCGGCGCGCCGCGGCCCGAGTGGATTCGCGGCGCCTGCCGAGTGCCATGATGTCGGCAGGTCGTGGTGCGAATGGGGGAGACCGATGGGAACCATGGGAATGCGCGCCGCGATCGCACTGGTGGTCGTCGGAGTGACAGTGGCCGCACTCGCCGGATGCTCCGGCGAGGTCAGCGATGTCGAGCGCGCCGAGGCCAAGGTCTCCGCCAAAGAGGACGCGGTCGCGAATGCGCAGGATGCGTTCAGCGCGGCATCCGACGAATTCTGCGACGCCGCGGAGGGCTACATCGAGGCGCTCGACCGCTATGGAGATGTGCTCGAGGACACCGCGCCGACGGTCGGGGACGTCAGAACAGCGGGCGCCGATCTGGCCGAACCTCGCGAAGACAGCCTCGATGGCGCGCAGGCGGCCGTGGATGCGCAGGCAGACCTCGCCTCCGCGCAGCAGCAGCTCGCCGAGGCGCGGGCAGAACTCGCCGCAGCCGAGGCCGGACCCACCGGCACGCCCGCCCCGGTCGACACCACCATGCCGTCCACCTCGGCGCTGGCACCCGCGGCGACCGTCGATCGCGTTGAGCAGGCAGAGTCGGATTTCGCCGATGCGTCCTCCGACGTCACGGACGACACACCCCTTTCCGACGCGTCAGAGCTGTTCAACAGCGCCGCGGTCGCACTCGAGATGGCCTGGCTGCGGCTGTTCGCCGACGCCGGATGCCTCGCCGACGAGCAGCGCCAGCAGGCTGAGGCAGCGGTCCGCGCCTACACCACCGCTCTCCAGCAGGAGCTGGCCACCGCGGGGTACTACACGGGTGCCGCCGACGGCATCTACGGACCCTTGACCGTGCAGGCGGTGGAGAGTCTGCAGCAAGCGCATGGGCTGCCGGTCACGGGCACTGTCGACAAGGCGACCGCGGAAGCGCTCCAAGCGGAGCTCATCGCACTCGGCGGGGCGGCCGCACAGGATGCCGTGACATCGACGGCTGCCGTCCAGCAGACCTTGAAGCTGACCGGATTCTGGGACGGCCCTGTCGACGGCGTCTGGACGCCCGAGCTCACCGAAGCCGTCGCCGCGCTCCAGGTCGAGCTGGGCGTCGAGCCGACCGGAACCGTGGATGCCGCAACCATCGCCGCGTTCGAGAACGCGATCTCCGGTCTCCAGCAGGCGACTCCGACGCCCAGCCCTTCGACCTCCGACGGATAACCCGATCACCGATACGCCTCACCCGATCACGACAGCGTGACTTCGGTTCTTTCGATGCGCCGCCGGCACTTGCCGCGGGACTGAAGGACTCCGCGGCTCACGCCGCCGGTAGTCGTTCACCCAATGCACACGTGCGATTCATCGACATCGCGCCAGCAAGGCCGGAGCATTGGTGCATTCGGCGTCGGCGCCGCGCATCGACAACACCGCTGGGACTGCGTGGCACAGGCGTGACGAACGACCTCTGCGACGCGGACCCCGCTTCAAAACACAGAGGAGCTTCGCCATGGTCCGACCTACTCGTGTGCTCTCGCTGTACGAGGGCTTCTTCGCCGGTGGTGCCCGCATCCTGCACTCCGATGTCGTCGCCGGACTCCACGCCGGAGGCGATCAGCAGCACAGCGTGCTCGCGATCGCATCTCGGACGCATCGCGAGGCGACCGTGCAGCGGATGGAGGACGACCCCCGCCATGGCCGCCTCGTCGGCGCGGGCGTGCCTGTCAGCACCCTCGGAATGCTCGGCGACGGTGACCCGGCCGGGCCGGACAGCTTCACGGACCAGCAGCTGCAGGTCGCTGCCGAGCTCGTGCATTCGGCCGACCTGATCCTGTCGCTGAAGGAGCAGCCCTTGGGCATCCTGCTGGCGCTGCGGTCGCGCGGGATGATGCCCGCCATCCCCGTCGCCGCGTGCCTGCATCGCTCGGATCCACGGCACTCCGGTGCCGCACTGGGATGGCTGACGGATGCCGCGGCAACGGGCCTGGTCACCGCGACGCTCTCCTGCGCCGAGGCCACCGATCGCGCCTATGCGCACGCCGGCGTCGCCGCCGAGAATCGGTACGTCATCGCGAACGGGATCGACACCGACCGGTTCCAGGCCGCGGGCCGAGCGGATCGTCAGGCGACGCGGCGGAGGCTCGGCATTCCGCCGAACGCTCCCGTGATCGCCTATGCCGCGCGATTCGACCCGATGAAGGACCCGGGCCTCCTCCTGCGCGCACTCGCAGTCCACTCGCGTCAGCATCCCGGCGCGCACTACGTGCTCTGCGGCGCGGGCGTGTCGTGGGAGAACGCCGCCTTCCGTGCGCTCGCCGCGGAGTCGGGTGTGCCACCGATCGCGCAGATGCACGCGCTCGGCATCCGTCAGGACATGCCCTCGATCTACCAGATCGCCGATGTCGTCGCGCTGACGAGCGCCTTCGGGGAAGCATCGCCGCTGTGCCTCATCGAAGGTGCGGCCTGCGGCGCGACGCCCGTGACGACGGATGTCGGGGATGCCGCTGCGCAGGTGGACGGCATCGGCGTCGTCACTCCGCGCGACGCCGAGACGATCGCCGAGGTGTGGCAGTTCGTCCTCAACAACCGCGGTGCCTTCCGGCGCCGCGCGCTCGCCGCACGGCCGCGGCTCGGACGGCAGCGCATGCTGAACGACTACCGCGCCGTGACCCAGGACCTGCTGCGGCGCGAGGAAGTCGCGGCGTGATCCGCCCGAGACCTCGACGCCGCGTTCCTGGGCGGGTCGCGGCCGCTCGCGCCGCCGGAGCCGCGCGGTGACACAGCACACGGGTCCGGCGCCCGTCCTGGAGCGAGGAAGGACGGCACGCGCAGAGGCGAGGCGCCCGTTGTGGGCGATGCCCGCGGTGCGGATCGCGGGGATCTACCTGGCCTCCCGGCTCGTCACCACCGCACTCTTCCTCCTCGCTGCGCGGCTGTCGCCGTCCGGCTCCCGGTTCGGCCCGGACGCGGATCTGGCCACCTATGTCGTGGCGTGGGATGCGCAGTACTACCTGCGTATCGCGTCAGAGGGCTACCCGGCGGAGCTGCCGCTGACGGCCGCCGGCGAGGTGGCGCAGAACGCGTGGGCGTTCATGCCGTTCTTCCCCTGGGCGGCCGGCGCGACCGGATGGCTTCTCGGCTCATGGGCCGCAGGCGCGGTGGCGCTGGCCGTCGTCGCCGGATACCTCTGCTGCCTGGTTCTCCGCAGCATCCTGAAGCCGGCGATCGGTGAGACGGCGGCGCTCTGGGCTGTCGTGTTCTTCGCCTCGGCTCCGCTGGCGGCGATGTTCCAGCTCGGCTACGCGGAGGCGCCCTTCCTGCTGCTGGTCCTGCTCGGCATCCGCAGCGTGCAGCGACGGCAGTACGGACCGCTGTATGGGATCGTCCCCGCGATGGCGTTCACCCGTCCGGGCGTGCTGGCTTTCGCGTTGTTCCTCGGCCTGTTCGGGATGAATCGATGGCTGAACCGGTCGCGCGAGCCGTTCGCGCGGCGCGAGGCTCTGCACGTCCTCGCACTCGCGGCCATGGCGACCCTGCTCGGCTTCTCCTGGCAGGTGGTCGCGGGGCTGGTGACCGGCCGCGACGACGCCTATCTCGCGACGGAACTCGCCTGGCGGCGGCTGTGGGTCGGCGATTCCGGCGGATTCGTTCCCTTCGAAGGGTGGCCGCAGGCGGCGGACTACTGGTTCCGGTCCTGGGGACTCGACCCGGTGTGGGGTCCCATCTGCGTGGGAGTTCTCGTTGCCGCCGTCGGCGCGGTGCTGGCGTTCAGCCCGCATGTCACGCGTCTGGGGCCGGAGATCCGCCTGTGGGCGGCGAGCTATCTCCTCTACCTGCTGGCGGTCTTCCTTCCGCAATCCAGCGTGTTCCGGATCCTCTTCCCGCTCTCACCGCTGTGGGGTGCGGTGGCCGCGCCGCGCAGCCTTTCCTGGCGGCTCGGCGTGCTGGCCGCGTGTCTCGTCGGCCAATGGTGGTGGATCTGGAACATGTACGGGCTGGGTACGGAGTTCTGGCACATCCCCTGACCGCTCGGGGTTCGGGGCGCCGGCCCCTACGCCCATTCCGGCGATTCCGCCAGGGGGTCCTGTGCGAGGGGTCACCTGCTTAACGTGGCTCCCCGAAGCGGCCGATCGGCCGACTTCCGAATCGCACACACAACGAAGGAGTTGTCATGTCCTCATCATGGGATGCGTGGAACTACCGACAATCGGTCGGTCGTGGACCGGGGTCCCGGAACCTCGTGGGCTACGACGTCCATGCGACCGACGGCGACATCGGGAAGATCGACGAAGCGAGCGACGACGCGGGTGCCAGCCGGATCGTCGTGGACACCGGGCCGTGGATCTTCGGCCGGAAGGTCATCCTGCCTGCGGGAACCGTCCAGCGCGTGGATGACGCCGACGAGAAGGTCTACGTCGACCTGACGAAAGACCAGATCAAGAACTCTCCCGAGTGGGATCCCGACACCAGGGGAGACGACGACGAGTACCGGGGCCGGCTCGACACCTATTACGGCGGCCTCTACCGGTGAGACAGCGCGCGATGCCCGGCTCACCCCCGGGCATCGCCGTTCGAGCCCGCCGCGTATAGCACAGCGCGCGTTTCCAGACCACCCGTATGCCGGAGGCGGTCGAGCGAGCGACGCTCTTGAACATGTCGTCCACAACCTCCACGAGACGCGCCCTCGCTCTGTCCACCATCCCCTTGGCGGTGACGCTGAGCCTGGCCGCCTGCAGCGGCTTCGACGGCGACGAGTCGCTGCCCGGCGTGAACCGGGATGAGGTGCCAGGGGCAGCATCGCCGACGGCCGAGGCGGACGGCGAATTCAATGAGGCCGACGCCCGGTTCCTGACGATGATGATCCCGCACCACGAGCAAGAGGTGGAGATGAGCGAGGAGATTCTGGACAAGGAGGGCATCGACGAGCGGGTGCTGACCCTCGCCGAGCAGATCCGGAATGAGCAGGAGCCCGAGATCGAGCAGATGGAATCGCTGCTGGACCAGTGGGAGATCGACGACGACGCCGAGCCCGACGATGACGACGACGGCGGCTGGATGTCGGAAGTCGACATGGAGGCACTCGAGGCGGCAGACGGCTCGGCAGCGGAACGGCTCTACCTCGAAGGCGTGATCGAGGGCCACGAGGCGGCTGTGGAGATGGCCGAGACCGAGATGGAGGAAGGCATCAACCCCGACGCCCTCGAGGTGGCGCAGCTGATCATCGAGGCGCAGACCGCCGAGCTCGCGACGATGCAGGATCTGGCCGCCGACAGATGACGTACCGTCGCACCTCTCCACCCGGCGGCACGGACTGAACCGAGACCCGCAGGGCAGGGGCGAGCGCTACCGGTAGTTGACGAACTGCAGATCGACCTCGAGGTCGGCCGCCTTCAGCAGGCGCTGCACCTCCTGCAGGTCGTCGCGTGACTTGGACTGCACGCGCAGCTCGTCGCCCTGGATCTGCGACTTCACGCCCTTCGGGCCCTCGTCGCGGATGATCTTGGAGATCTTCTTGGCGTTCTCCGACGAGATGCCGTCCTTGATCGTCGAGACGATCCGGTACTCCTTGCCGCTGGCGAAGGGCTCGCCGGACTCCAGGCTCTTCAGCGAGATGCCGCGCTTGATGAGCTTCGACTGGAAGACGTCGAGGACCGCCTTCGCACGCTCCTCGGTGCTCGCCTTGATGAGAACCGATTCGCCGCTCCACTCCACCGAGGCGCCGGTGCCCTTGAAGTCGTAGCGCTGCTCGATCTCTTTGCGCGCCTGGTTGAGGGCGTTCTCCGCCTCCTGGTGGTCGACCTTGCTGACGATGTCGAACGAGGAATCTGCCATGCGGGGAAGTTTAGTGGCCGAGCGGATGCCGCGAACCGGTGCCGTCGACATGTCGGTGAGGGCCGGGGCCGCGCCACCTGGGAAAGCGCGTGCAAGCGATTCCATATCCGTGCTCATTATCACGGCGGGATATCGATACGGGGGCCGTGTTGCCATATGGGGCCCTGCGAGGTAAGAATGTAAGCGCTTGCATTTCGCAGCACGAGTCCCAGCCGCACCGTCGCGATCGGCACTGCGGCCGAACTCACTCAGTACTCCAGAGAGGCACGGCACCGATGAAGGTGAACAAGAAGAGCTGGCTCGCGATCGGTGGAATCGCCCTCGCGTCGATCATCCTCGCCGGCTGCGCAGGCAGCGGCGACGACACCGCCGGCGGCGACGACAAGGACGCCAGCACCACGCTGACCGTCTGGGTCGACTCCGAGCGCGTGGACGCGCTCAAGGGAGCGGCCGACGCATACACCGACAAGACCGGCGTCAAGGTCGACCTCGTCGGCAAGGAGACCGGCAAGATCAAGGACGACTTCATCCAGCAGGCGCCGACCGGCAAGGGCCCGGACGTCGTCATGGGCGCCCACGACTGGCTCGGCGAGCTGTCGACCAACGGCGTCGTCGCTCCGATCGAGCTCGGCGACACCGCCGGCGACTACCTGCCCGTCGCGCTGCAGGCGTCCACCTACGAGGGCACCGTCTACATGCTCCCGTACGCGGTCGAGAACATCGCCATCCTCCGCAACGCCGACCTCGTCCCCGAGGCCGCCACGAGCTTCGACGACATGATCGCCAAGGGCCAGGCAGCCGGACTCACCACCCCGTTCGTGGTGCAGCAGGGCGTCGAAGGCGACCCGTACCACCTGTACCCGTTCCAGACCGCATTCGGCGCACCGGTGTTCGGCACCGACGCCGAGGGCAACTACGACCCGACCGATCTGCAGATCGGCGACCAGGGCGGCTTCGACTTCGCCAACTGGCTCGGTGCGCAGGGTGCGGCCGGCAACTTCAACACCGACATCGACGGCGACATCGCCAAGACGAAGTTCACCGACGGCGAGGCGGCCTTCTGGCTCACCGGACCGTGGAACGTCAGCGCCGCGACCGACGCCGGCATCAACGTCGCGATCGACTCGATCCCCAGCCCGACGGGCGCGCCGGCACAGCCGTTCGCCGGTGTGAAGGGCTTCTTCGTGAGCTCGGAGTCCGACAACAAGGTCGCCGCCAACGACTTCCTGGTCAACTACATCGGCACCGAGGACGTGCAGCTCGACCTGTTCAAGGCCGGCAACGTGCTCCCCGCGCTGACGGCAGCCGCCGACACCGCCGCCGCCGACCCGATCATCGCCGGCTTCCAGAAGGTCGGTGCTGACGCCGTCCCGATGCCCGCGATCCCGGCCATGGGTTCGGTGTGGCAGTACTGGGGCATCGCCGAGGCCGCCATCATCAACGGCGAAGACCCGACGGCGACGTGGCAGAAGCTCACCGACGACGTGAGCGCCGCGATCAAGTAACAACCTGCGGTCCCACGACCGCGACACGCGACCGGGACGGATGCCGCGGCATCCGTCCCGGTCCCGATGATGAGGACGATCCATGACCGACACAGTCACCGCTGAGACGGACGAGAACGCGCCGCAGACCCCGCGCCAGCGCAGCGCCGCCCGGATCGCGGATGCCGCGTCCGGCCGCGTGCGATGGCTCGTGCTGAAGATCGCGCTGCTCGCGATCGTCGACGCCGTCGCCCTGTACGCCGTCTTCGTGCTGTTCCTGCACAACGAGTGGCTCGTGCTGGCGCTCGTGGTCGCGGTGACGGTCCTCGTCAACTGGATCTACTTCTCCCGCAAGGCGATCCCCGCCAAGTACCTGACGCCGGGCATCATCCTGCTCGTCGTCTTCCAGATCTTCACGCTCAGCTACACCGCCTACATCGGCCTCACGAACTACGGCACCGGTCACAACGGCAGCAAGGATCAGGCGGTCGCGTCACTGATGCGGTCCTCCCTCGTGCGGGTCGAGGACTCGCCGACGTTCGAGGTGACGGTGGTCGAGGGGTTCAACGAGCTCGGCCTGCTCGTGACGGACCCGACCGACGGTGAAGCCTCCCTCGGCACCAACACCCAGCCGCTGCACCCCGTCGACGCCACCATGGAAGGCGGCAAGGCGGTCGCCGTCGACGGCTGGACCTCCCTCACGTTCGCCGAGGTGCTCGAGCGCAGCAACGAGGTGGAGCAGCTCGCCGTCGCCTACAGCGAGGATCCCAACGACGGGGCGATCCGCACGCAGGACGGCCAGAAGGGGTATCTGTACACCTCGACACTGGTCTACGACGCCGACGCCGACACCATGACCGACGTCACCACCGGCACGGTGTACGCCGACAACGGCGACGGCGCCTTCACCTCCGAGTCCGGTGAGCAGCTGCTGCCGGGCTGGCAGGTGTTCGTCGGCTTCGACAACTTCGTCCGCGCACTCACCGACACCACCATCCGCGGCCCGCTGCTGGCCGTGACCGCGTGGACCTTCGTGTTCGCGGCGATCTCCGTGGCATCCACGTTCTTCCTCGGGCTGCTGCTCGCACTGATCTTCCAGAACAAGCGGATGCGGTTCAAGAACGGCTACCGGATCATGCTGATCCTGCCGTACGCGTTCCCGGCGTTCCTGTCCGCCCTCATCTGGGCGGGCATGATGAACAAGAGCTTCGGCTTCATCAACCAGGTGCTGCTCGGCGGTGCCGAGATCGGCTGGCTCACCGACCCGTGGATCGCGAAGTTCTCGGTGCTGCTGGTGAACCTGTGGCTCGGCTTCCCCTACATGTTCCTCGTGTGCCTGGGCGCGCTGCAGGGCATCCCGGAGGAGGTCAACGAGGCCGGCGTCATGGACGGCGCCAACCCGTGGCAGATCTTCCGCCGCATCAAGCTGCCGCTGCTGCTGGTGACCGTGACGCCGCTGCTGATCGCGTCGTTCGCGTTCAACTTCAACAACTTCAACCTCATCTACATGCTCACGGGCGGCGGTCCACGCTTCTCCGACGTGTCGATACCGGTCGGTCACACCGACATCCTGATCTCGATGGTCTACAAGGTGGCGTTCACCGGCCAGAACCGCGACTACGGTCTGGCGTCCGCGTTCACGATCCTCATCTTCATCGTGGTCGCCGCGATCTCGATCATCAGTTTCCGCAAGACCAAGGCCCTCGAGGAGCTGAACTGACATGTCCGAGCCCCAGGACCGACTGACGCGGCCCGGCCGCGTCGACGCCGACAACGCGGCACTCGCCGTCGCATCGGGCGGCAGCGCCGAGCAGTTCGAGACCGCCTCGGCCGGCATGGTGCCGGCGCCCCGCGCCGAGAAGCCGGTGCGCCGCCGCTCGTTCGGCCGCTGGTTCGGCGACACCGGATGGCGGCACCTCGTCGCGATCGTCGTCTCGGTGTTCGCGATCTTCCCGCTGCTCTACGTGCTGTCCGCATCGCTCAACCCGAACGGCACGCTGACGGGCAGCAATGCGCTCTTCTCCCGGATCGGCATCGACGCCTACGTGCGCATCCTGACCGATCCCGCGGTGCCCTATCCGATGTGGTTCCTGAACACGCTGATCGTCGCCACGGTCACCGGCTTCGTGATGGTGTTCATCGGGGCGCTCGCCGCATATGCGTTCTCGCGCATGCGCTTCTCCGGCCGCCGTGTGGGACTGATCACGATCGTCGTGGTGCAGATGTTCCCGCAGCTGCTCGCCGTCGTCGCGATCTTCCTCATGATGAGCGCGATCGGCGATTGGTTCCCCGCTATCGGCCTGAACACGCTGAGCGGACTGATCCTCATCTACCTCGGCGGCGCGCTCGGGGTGAACACCTACCTCATGTACGGCTTCTTCAACACGATCCCCAAGGAGCTCGACGAGGCGGCCAAGATCGACGGTGCGGGCCACGCGCGCATCTTCTTCACGATCATCCTCCGCCTGGTCGCTCCGATCCTCGCGGTCGTGGGCCTGCTGTCGTTCATCGGCATCGTCAACGAGTACGTCATCGCCAGCGTCATGCTGATCGATCCCGAGCAGCAGACCCTCGTCGTGGGGCTCACCAAGCTGGTGTCGAACCCGCGCTACGCGGACTGGGCGGCATTCTCGGCCGGCGCCGTCATGGCGGCGATCCCCGTCGTGGTGCTCTTCCTGCTGCTGCAGAAGTACATCGTCGGGGGTCTGACCGCCGGCGCCACGAAGGGCTGACGCACCCGAGCGCACAGCAGAGCGGATGCCGCGGCATCCGCTCTGCGGCATCCAAGCCGCGGCGCGGTCTCGGTCGCGCGCGGGGTGGCAGACGCATCCGTCGTTCGTAGACTGGGCGGGCGAGGAGGTGCCATGCGCCCACTGACCGAAGAAGAGGTGCGTTCGTCGTTCGTGAACGCCACACCGGATGACCTGCGACTGATCACGCTGCCCGCCGACTTCATGATCACCGACTGGGACCACCTGGATTTCCTGGCGTGGCGCGACCCGCGCAGCCGCGGCCGCGGCTATCTGGTGGCCGAGATCGACGGTCAGCCTGCGGGGATCGTGCTGCGCGGTGCCGAGGGTTCGTCGCACGCGCATGCCGCGCTGTGCAACCTGTGCCACACGATGCAGCCGGCCGACCAGGTGGTCATGTACACGGCGCGCAAGGCCGGGGAGGCCGGCGCGCACGGCGACAGCGTCGGCACGTACATCTGCGCCGACCTGTCGTGCCATGAGAACGTCCGCCTGGCGGCCCCGCTCGCGCCGAACGAGGTGCGGGCGAGCGTCGACCGGAAGATCGACGGCACCCGGCGCCGCACCGAGGCCTTCGTCGGACGCGTGCTCGAGACCGCGGGCGTCGCGCGATGACCGTCGTCGTGGTGGGCGACGCGCTGATCGACGAGCTGCGCGACGACCACGGCGTCCGGGAGTTCGTCGGCGGCGCCGCCCTGAACGTCGCCGTCGGGCTCGCGCAGCTGGGCGTCCCGGCGACGCTGGTCGCGATGCTGGGCGACGACGAGCCCGCGTCACGCGTGCGGCGCTACCTCGCCGACTTCGGTGTCGAGCTCATCGCGACGCCGTCGCTCCTCGGTACGGCGCGCGCGGTGAGCACGCGCTCGGGCGGCGGCGAGCCGGTCTACGAGTTCAACGAGGCGGCGCAGCGCCGCCGCATCAGGTTCGCCGACGCCGAGCGGCGGGCGTTCGCGGAAGCCGACGCGGTGGTGGTGAGCTGCTTCGCGTTCGACGACGTCGAGCAGACGGCAGAGCTGGTCGACGCACTCGAGGAAGCGGGCGCCCTCGCGCGGAGCACGGGACGCGGCGAGGTGCCCGTCGCCGTCGACCCGAATCCGCGCACCGGGATGCTCCAGGACAAGGCGGAGTTCGTACGCGGCTTCGAGCGGCTCGCGGCGGGCGCGGCGCTGGTGAAGGTCGGCGAGGACGACGCCGCCGTCCTGTACGGCGACCGCCTCGACGTGCTGCGCGCACGCCTCATCGACCTCGGCGCTCAGGCAGTGCTGGCGACGGAAGGGGCGGCCGGCGCCACGGTCGAGGCGGGCGGCGCGGTCGTGACACGGCCGATCTCGAACCTCCCCGGGCGCATCGTCGACACTATGGGCGCCGGTGACGCGGCCTTCGCGGCGACCGTCGCGGCGCTCGTCGAGGGCGCGCCGGCGGACGCCGACGGCTGGGAGGCGGTGCTGCAGTCCGCGATGGATGCCGCGGCCGCCACGTGCCGCTTCGAAGGCGCGCTGCTGCGCACGCCGGATGCGCTCGGCGGTCTCGATCTGGACCGCATCGGCACCTAGCCAAAAGCGATCTCGGGACGTCGCGCACCCCTCGATGCGAGCGGATTTCTGACCTCGCGGATCTACGCGTAAGATTCTGTATCGCGCCTCCGGTCGTCTGGAAAAGTCGGGTGGGTGCGCCTGGCGAGTTACCCAAGCGGCCAAAGGGATCTGACTGTAAATCAGACTGCTCAGCATTCGGGGGTTCGAATCCCTCACTCGCCACCCGCATCGAAACGCGCTCCGCCTGCGGAGCGCGTTTCGGCGTCTCCGGGGCTCCTCGAGTCTCAGGTGTCCGCGGTCGATCGAACGGCTTCGCGCGGCGCCCCCCCTTGGCGCCTCAGCATCCAGCGCAGCCCCAGGCCTGTCAGCACGGCCACCGTGGTCGCCATGAGGACACCCGCTGCGGCGAACAGCGCGAACGTGACCGCGGCCGGCGTGGATTCATCCACCCAGGGGGACGGCAGGAACGTGAAGACGATCCCGACGAGCCAGGCGCCCATGTTGATCGGCACCCACCACCACGAGCGCACCACGCCCGCGCGGGCGAGCAGCGGGCGCTGCGCGACCGGGATGGTCGCCAGGAGAGTCAGAGCCGCCGGCGCCGCGATCACCCACGTGACGGGCGAGGTCATGTCGATCGCCACGCCGGCATCGATGAGGGTCGAGGGCAGCATCCCGATGCCCCAAGCGACGGATGCCGCGACCGCCGTCGCCGCGATCCAGCCGGCGAATGGGACAGTCGCTCGCGATCCTCGGAGTCCCAGCGCCTGGCCGAGACCCAGGAGCGCACCCTCGCCCGCGCCGAACACCACGAGCCAGGCCCACGCCGTCCATCCATCGAGAGAGAGTGCCGCGGCCAGCGCGAATGCCGTCACCGGAATGAGGAAACCCACGCTTTCACCGAGCACCGTGAAGCCGATCCATCGCCGCACCCGCAAGGGCGGCGGCCCTTTTCGCGGGGTCGCCGGCTCCGGCATGCTCTCCATGTGCCCACCGTACGGCGGTCCGTCGCGCAGCGCCCGGGGATTCCCGGCGGCGGTGGGTAGCCTGATGGCCATGACCTGGACCGCCACCGGAACCCTCGTCGCGGAGGCCGCCACGCGGCATCCCGAACTCGTGAGTCCTGCCGTCGCCGACGGGCTGGCGCGACTCGACCCCGAGATCGCCGCGACCGTGGGCGTCGCCGCCATCGATCCGGCGCTCGCCGACACCGCGGCGTTCTGCGAGCGATACGGCGTCGCCCCGGAGGCCTCGGCCAACTGCGTCGTCGTCAAGGGCAAGCGCGGCGGCGAGGTGCGGTTCGCCGCGTGCCTGGTGCTCGCCACGACACGGGCGGACGTGAACGGGTTCGTGCGCCGACGACTGGACGTGCGCAGCGTGTCGTTCGCCCCCATGGACGAGGCTGTCGCGCTGACGGGGATGGAGTACGGCGGCATCACGCCGATCGGACTGCCATCCGGCTGGCCGATCCTCGTCGACGCGGCAGTCGCGGATGCGCCGGAAGTTGTCGTCGGCGGGGGAGTGCGCGGGAGCAAGCTCTTCCTGCCCGGCGGTGCGCTCCTCGCGCTGCCGGGCGCGGAACGAGCCGAGGGGCTCGCACGCGCGGCGGCCTGAGGCATCCGCTTCCGCACGGAGCGACGGCTGCGCCTGCGGAGCGAGAAAACGGCATCCACGGGGTGGGGTGGGGCATGTCAGGATGGGCGTGCAGGCACTCCGCCCGCGTCACGAGAGGAACGCCATGACTGCGCCCGATCCGTATGCGCCGCCCGCCCCGACGCATGCCGCCCCTGCCGACGGCTCCCGCTCGTCGCTGCTGCGTGCCGCCATCTGGGTGGCGATCGGTGCGCTCATCGCTGCCGCCGTCGTGTGCGTGCTGTGGGTGCTGCTGGGCTCGCAGAGCGACATCATCGGCCGGGCCTTCCTGACGATCCTGCTGCTGGCGGGCTTCGCCGGCGTCGCCATCCTCGACGCGCACCTCGCGCCGACGCGTCCGGCATGGTTCGCGCTGGCCAGCATGGCGTCGTGGATCGTGGCGCTGCTGCTCGGCGCCATCATGATCTGGATGCCGGAGCGCTTCCCATGGCTGGGATTCTCGCGGTTCATCCAATTCCTGCTCATCGTGCTGATCCTGCAGCTGGTGCTGCTGCACGTCCGGTTCTATCTGAAGGCGTTCCAGCGCCACGACACGCCTTTCACCCGTACGGTCGCGATCATCACGATCGCCCTCGTGGTCGCGCTGGCCGCGCTGCTGATCATTCCGCTGGCCTTCGGCGAATGGCTCTACCTCGCCGACATCTACTGGCGCATCGTCGTGGCGGTCGCGATCCTCGCGGCGCTCGGCACCGCGCTCGTGCCGCTCGTGAACGTCCTGTTCGCGCCGAAGAAGCAGCGCGCCCCGCTCGGGCACGTCCCGCTCGCACCCGCGGGAGCTGCGGACCTGACGGCGCCGTCTGCTCCGGCCGCACAGGAGCTGCTGCCGTGGCCGACCTACGTCGACGCCGTCACGCCGCTCCCGATGCTGCCGGACGGCTCGCCCGACTGGAACGCGTACTACACGGGCTACCCGTCGCCGGGCGCGCACGTCTTCACGGCGATCGAGCCGGCCGCGCCCGTCGCGCCGCAGGCTGCCCCGGTCCCGGCGCCGACGCAGTCCGCCGCTCCGGCGCAGCCCGCGCCGCCCGCGCCCGGCTATGAGGGATACCCGCCGCCCCCGCCGCTGCCGCCGCGTTCGTAGCAGGCCGCGCCGCGCCGCGGCGTGGGGAGTGTCGACATCGTGTGATCTCGCCGAGGGTACACGTTCGATCCGCGCGCAGCGTGTGCCTTCGGCGAGGTCATGTGCACTCGACGGGCGGCTGGCGCCGGCGCCGCCGGCTTCAGTGCGCGAGCATCTCCAGCGCCGCCATCGCCGCGTTGTGGCCGCCCAGCCCGCTCACCGCACCGCCGCGCCGCGCTCCTGAGCCGCACATCAGCACGCTCGCGTGCTCGGTGGCGACGCCCCAGCGCTGGGCAGGCGTGCCGAGCGGATCGTCGTCGTCGGCCCACGGCCACGACAGCCCGCCGTGGAAGATGTCGCCGCCCACCATCCCCAGCGAACGCTCCAGGTCGGCCGTGGTGCGTGCCTCGATGCACGGCGAACCGTCGGGCGCCTCGTACACGCAGTCGGCGATCGGCTCGCCCAGCACCGAGTCCAGCGAGCGCTGAGCCGCGTCGAGGAGCGCCGCGCGCGCGGCATCCGGATCCCGCCCCTCGAGCAGCCGGTGCGGCGTCTGCAGCCCGAACAGCGTGAGGGTGTGCGCGCCCGAGGCGCGCAGCGCGGGGCTGAGGATCGACGGGTCGGTGAGGGAATGGCAGTAGATCTCGGCCGGCAGGGGATCCGGGATGCTGCCGCCCAGCGCCGTCGCGTAGGCCGCGTCGAGCTGAGACATGGTCTCGTTGACGTGGAAGGTGCCGGCGAACGCGGACTCGGCGGCCACCCGCTCATCGCGCAGGCGGGGGAGGCGCCGCAGCAGCATGTTGACCTTGAGCTGTGCGCCTTCCGGCGCTGTTGCCGGCTCGGCTGATGCTCCTGCTCCGCCGGCGGCCAGCAGAGCCTCGAGAACAGCCGGGCCCACCCCGCTCAGCACGAGCCGCGCCTGGACGGCGGTGTCGTCGCCCAGCGTGACGCGGCCGTCGGGTGACACCGCCACCACCTCGGCGCCGGTCCGCAGATCGGCGCCCGCCGCAATGGCGGCGCGCGACAGCTCGGCCGTCACGCGGCCCATGCCGCCGACGGGCACGTCCCAGTCGCCCGTGCCGCCGCCGATCACGTGGTAGAGGAAGCAGCGGTTCTGCCGGAGGCTCTCGTCGTCGGCTGACGCGAAGGTGCCGATGAGGCCGTCGGTGAGGGCGATGCCGCGCGCGATGTCCGTTTCGAGCGACGACCGCAGCAGGCCACCCAGTGGGTGGTCGAACAGGGCCTCCCACAGCGCATCGTCGTCGAGCCGGGCCCGCAGCTCCCCGGCGGGGCGCAGCGGCTCCATCATGGACGGGAAGAGCAGCCGTGCCACGGGTGCGAGGCGGGCGGACAGCTGCGCGACGCGCATCGCCTCGCCGGTGCCTCCGGTGACCCGGGCGAAGGAGTCGGCGGTGGCCGCAGCATCCGCCGTGTCGATCAGGATGCCGCGCGACGGGCCGCCGGGATCGGGCGTGTACGACGAGAAGCGACGGCGACGCAGCCGGATGTCGAGCCCCAGGTCGTCGATGACGGCCCGGGGTAGCAGGCTCACGAGGTAGGAATAGCGCGAGACCCGCGCGCCGACGCCCTGCCAAGGCTGCTCGGACACCGCCGCGCCGCCGACGTGGTCGAGGCGCTCGAGCACCACCACGGAACGTCCGGCTCGCGCCAGGTAAGCGGCAGCGACGAGGGCGTTGTGCCCGCCGCCCACGATGGTGACGTCGTAGACGGGTGAGAGGGCGCCGGCAGCCATGGGCTCACGCTAGCGAGGCGCGGCCGCTGAGTGCAGGGTCTCTCGGCCTCCTCTCGACAGGTCAACCCCGGTCGACCTGTGGAAGGCGCATCGGGCGCGGGCGGGTCGCCGCCCCGGCGCGCCGGATACCGTGGAGGCATGAGCCTCGAGCACGACCTCGAATCCCTTGCCATCGACATCGCTCGCGAAGCCGGCGAGCTCGCTCGCACGCGACGCGACGCCGGGGTGGCCATCGCGGCCACCAAGTCGGCGCTTGCCGACATCGTCACGGAGGCCGATCGCGAGGTCGAGGCGCTGATCCGCACCCGGCTGAAGGAGGCTCGCCCGGACGACGGCTTCCTCGGCGAGGAGAGCGGTGCGGAGCGCGGGGGCGGCGACGTGACCTGGGTCGTCGACCCGATCGACGGCACCGTCAACTACGCGTACGGCATCCCGACGTACGCGGTGAGCATCGCCGCCGTGCAGGGCGAGCCGACTCCGGGCGAATGGACGGCGCTGGCCGGCGTCGTCTTCGCACCGGTCAGCGGCGAGGTCTTCCACGCCGCGCGCGGCGAGGGCGCCTGGCTGGGGGTGAACCGGCTGGCGGTGAACCCCGAGGTCGGACCCGCCGGCGCGCTTCTGGCGACGGGGTTCGGGTACGACCCCGCGACCCGCCCCGGAGACCTCGAGCTGATCGCTCGGGTCATGCCCTCGCTGGCCCGGGACCTGCGCCGGGCGGGAGCCGCCTCGCTCGACCTGTCGTACGTCGCGGCGGGGCGCCTCGACGGCTACTTCGAGCGGGGACTCGCGCCGTGGGATCTCGCCGCAGGGTCGCTGCTCGTCACCGAGGCCGGGGGCCGATTCGGTCGCGCCGAGCCCGACGGCGGCCCGCGTGCGCCGCTCGTCGTCGCGGCCACTCCGGCCATCTTCGATCGCCTGGCCGAGGCTGCCGGACTGGCGTGACACCCGCCGTCTCATCGAACTTTCACGAAACGCGCGGGACGAAATCCGAGTCTTACATGGCATTCCCAGCACGCCCGGGGTAGTGTTTACCCGATCGTTACCTTCGCCGCCCGAACGGCGGAGGTGGTCCTAGCCCGACTGACCGCCTTGCTGCGTGCACCCCCCCTCGCGGCACGACCTGAGAGCCCGACTCCGCTTTGCCTTTTGATGCCCCCATGGCTGAGCCTGCGCCCACGCGCCGATCCAGCCGCACCTCCCCGACGCCTGTCCAGGCGACGCCGGAGACCCCGGGGACCGGCCGCGCCACGGTGCGGCGGCAGGCGGCGAGCACGGCTCCCGAGCGTCCCGCGGTGGTCTGGGGTCGTCCCGTCGACACGAAGCGGACGGATGCCGCGGCCCTGCCCGCGGCGCAGACGCCGGCGTCGTCGAACATCAGCGCTCCTGCAGGTGCCGCACCGGCGGTGCCTGCCGTCGCGCCGGCTCCCGCTCTTCCGGCTCCGGCTCCGTCGTCCGTGGACCTGCCGGTCGTTTCCGGCCCCGACATCGATCCGGTGGCCGCGCCCGTTCGCGTCCGCTCGGCATCGTCCGCGCCGGCGCCCGCCGCCGCGGAGCAGGCGAGCCGACGCACACGTCGCGCGCAGACCGGCCCGCAGTCCACGATCGCTCCGCCCTCGAGCACCGCGCCGTCGAGCACCGAGGCCTCGAGTGCCCTCCCGCCGATCGCCGCGCAGGCGCCGGCCGCGCCGGAGCGCCCCGCTGCCACGTTCGAGGCCGAGCTGCCGACGCGCGAAGAGCCGGCGCCGCTGCTGGACACCGTGCTCGTTCCCGCCGAGCCGTTCGAGCTTCTCGAGCCCACTCTTGAGACCACTGCCGAGGCGCCGGTCGCCGTCGCCGAGACGGTCGCCCCGTCGGCCGCCGACACGGGCTCCACGTGGGTCGCCGACACCTTCGCAAAGCTGCTCGCCGCTCAGGCGGCAGCCGCGGTCGCGTCGACCCCCGCGGTCGTCGAAACCGGCGTCAGCGCGCACAGCCCCGTCACGCACACGCCGGCAGCGCCGCGCGTCGCGGCACCCCAGACCACGGCTCAGCCGCCGATGCCCGATACGACAGCGCCCCAGGTCGCCGAGTCACCGTCCATCGCCGTGCCGTCGGCCGAGACGCGGACCACGGCATCCTCGCGCACCGTGCCCGGCCGTCGACGCATCCCTGCCTCGCAGACACCCGCGCCCGCAGCGACCGCCGGCTCCCCGGATGCCGCGACGCAGACCGCCGCCCCGCAGGCCACCGCCTCGCAGACCGCGCCGTCGCAGACCGCGTCGCAGGCCAGCGCGCCGCAGTCCACCGAAGCGCCCTCGTCGCCGCACGCCGAGCAGCCCCGCCCCGAGCGGGTCGGGCCCCTGACCGGACCGATCCCTCAGCCCGCGGCATCCGATATCGATGAATTCGAGGCAGCCGCGCGGCTGTTCGCGTTCACGGGCGAGACGCCCGTCCAGCGGGCCGCGCGCCCGGCCGGTCCCGCACCCGCGGCGGAGGCCCCTCAGCGCACGTCCTCGCCCTCGCCGGCGCGTCGCGGATCCGCTTTCCGCCGGACGGCGACGGCGTCGTTCTCGGTCGGTGTGCTGGGAATCGTCGGCCTCCTCGCGGTCGGCATGACCACGCCTGCGGAGGCGGTAGCCGCCGTGAACGGCACCGACGCCGCGCTCTCGGTCGTCGCAGCGGGCGACAACACGGTGCCGGTCATCGACGAAGCCGAGATCCAGGCGTACGTCGCCCCGGGGGACGCGCAGAACGACACCCTCCAGCGCACCGAGAACTACACGACCACGACGACCGCGCAGCTGGCGTCCGAGGCCGGCATCAAGAACTTCTCGAACCTGTTCCGCAACAACCCGAACTCGAACATCCAGTGGCCCTTCGCGGTCGGCGTGACGATGTCGTACGGGTTCGGAATGCGCTCGGGCCGCATGCACGAGGGCATCGACTTCACGCCGGGCAACGGCGCGCCGGTGCAGGCGATCGCCGACGGCACGGTGCGGGTCGCGTCCGAGGCCGGCGGCGCCTACGGCGTGCACGTGATCATCGACCACATCGTCGACGGCCAACTGTTCTCGAGCCACTACGCGCACATGCAGTACGGGTCGCTCGAGGTCACCGCCGGTCAGCACGTCACGGTCGGCACGGTGATCGGTCACACCGGCAACACGGGACGCTCGTACGGTGCACACACGCACTTCGAGATCCTGAAGAACGGCACCACCGCGATCGACCCGTGGCCGTGGCTCCAGGAGTACACCGACGGCACCCACACGGTGGGCTGACCGGTTCGGAAGGATGCCGGGCCTCTGGTATTCTCTTCTAGTTGCCTGCTCGCAGGCAGCACGCCCCGATAGCTCAGTGGCAGAGCACTTCCATGGTAAGGAAGGGGTCGTCAGTTCAATCCTGACTCGGGGCTCGCAGCATCCATCTTCATTCCTCGGATGCCGTGCGGCAGGGTAGCTCAGTTGGTGAGAGCGCACGACTCATAATCGTGAGGTCGCGGGTTCAAGCCCCGCTCCTGCTACGGATCGCCCCGGAATCTCGCCGATTCTCCGGGGCTTTCTTCTTGCCCGGATGAAGTCCGGGGATCAGGGGGGCGGTCGACGGATCAATTCGTCGCCCGAGGCGGTCGCAGGGCCACCAGCACGACGGCCCAGGTGATGAGCAGCACGCCCGTCAGCGCGAACCCGAGGCCGTCGATGCCGATGGATGCCACCCAGGGCAGCGGGCCGCCGAGGCCGAGATTCGTCGCGAGCACGTCCGCCAGCTGGACGACCGCGATCAACACCGCGGCCACCACCGAGATGCCGGTCATCGCGAGCGCGTAGACGTCGCCCAGGTGACGACGACCAGGCCGCCAGCTGTACGCACGGCGCATGACCGCTCCCTGGGTGGTGTCGAAGGCGCTCATTCCGGCGGCGAACAGGATCGGCAGGGTGAGCGCCGCCCACCAGGGCACCGCTGCGAAGGTGGCCGCGCCCGCGAGCGTGAGCAGCCCGATCTCCGTCGCGGTGTCGAAGCCGAGACCGAACAGCAGCCCGACGACGTACATGCGGGAAGGGCGGTCCACTGCTCGCTCGAGGGGCCCGAGCATCCGCAGCACCGGTCCGCCCGCGTGCCCGTGCCGATGCCGGAGCGACGCGATGTTGAGGGCGGCGATCACGAGCAGGAAGAGGCCGGAGACGGTCGGGCCGATGATGCCGGTCCAGGTGCGAAGGGCGGAGGAGTCATCGGCGAGGGAGGCGCCGATGGCGGTGATCCCCAGTGCCAGCGCGATGCAGAGCACGACGACGATCGTCGAGTGGCCGAGCGAGAACCAGAATCCGACGGTGCCGGCCGGCTTGCCGCGTTCGGCGAGGCGGCGGGTGGTGTTGTCGATCGCCGCGATGTGGTCCGCGTCGAACGCGTGGCGCACGCCCAAGGCATACGCGGTGACCCCGACGCCGAGGGTGACCAGCGCGCCGCCGCCACCACCGAGTGGGATGCCGGCGGGGATCACCAGGAGGACGAGGACTCCCCAGCCGAGAACGTGCAGGAGGACGATCAGCGAGACGACGCCGATCGTGCCGCGACGGATCCGCGTCGCGGGCTGGTCAACGTGCAGGGCTGTCACTGCGAGTCCTTTCCGGCTCGGGCGTGTTTTTCGGCTCCGGCGTGCGTTCTGATTCGGGCGTGCGCGCCCGCTCCCGCCCGTGCGCGACCCAGGCCTCCCACACGCGGTCGAGGGGGGAGCCGTGGGTGTGATCCGAGAGGTGTCGTGCCATGGCGCCGGGCAGATCGAACTCGAGGTCCCCCGGCTGGGTGGGCGGGCGGAATCCGACGGCGATCACGGCATCGATCACGCGGTTGCCGCCGAGCACTCCGGGCTCGGGCGCATCGCCGGCCGCCTCCAGTCGTTCCACCAGGATCGGTCCGCCGCTGTCGGAGACGTCGAGCGCTGAGGCCAATCGCCCGCCCCGTTCGCCGTACCTGCCGAGCACGAGCGTCTCGCGGATCACCGCTCGCGCCTCCGAGCCGAGGGTGAGGGAGGTTCGGCGTTCGGCGTCCGCACCATCGGTGACGACAAAGGGCAGACCGTGCCACAGCAGCGTCCCGCCGGCCCCGATCGCGACGTCGAGAACCCACGAGGAACGCGCACCGCGATACGCGACAGTGCCCCCGACATCCTCGATCTCGACGGTGCACCCCGGGCCGACCTCGATCTCCAGGTGCACGTGGTCGCCGCCGAGCAGCACCATGCCGGCCGCGGCGACGGCTATGCGTGCATGGGTGCGATCGCGCGAGATGAGCCGCGGTGCGAGCGCGCCCACGGCAAGGTCGACGTGCGCGCGGGGTTCGCCCGCGGTCACCGCGATGCGCGTGGAGCTCACTCGTTCGTTCTCAGCGCTGCGCGGCCGGTGTGCGCGAATGGTCGTGGACAGGGGTGCCGTCGGAGGATTCGTGTTCGTGCGAATGGACGAAGCCGTCGTCCGGGTGCTCCTCGTCGGCGTGGAAGTGCGGCGCCATCGGGCCGGGGTCCTGCGGGATGTGGGTTCCTTCGCGGTGACTCGCGAGCATTGTGAGCACCCATGCCCGCAGCGCCGCGACCGATGCGGCGTCGTGCCGCGACAGCGCCAGCACGGCGCGGCCGTCGCGCGCCGCTTCGGCATCCGTCACCATCTGCGCCACGTCGACGCCGACATACGGCGCGAGATCGGTCTTGTTGACGACGAGGAGGTCGGCGCGGCCGATGCCCGGGCCGCCCTTCCGCGCGACATCGCCCCCGCCGGCGACGTCGAGGACGAAGATCTGCGCGTCGACGAGGGCCGGCGAGAACGTCGCCGTGAGGTTGTCGCCGCCCGACTCGATGAGCACCACGTCGAGGGGGGCGAAGTCGCGCTCGAGGTCTTCGGCGGCCAGCAGATTGGTGGTGATGTCGTCGCGGATCGCGGTGTGCGGGCACGCACCGGTCTCGACGGCGCGGATGCGCTCGGGGTCGAGCACGCCCGCGGAGCGGAGGAACCGGGCATCCTCATCGGTGTAGATGTCGTTCGTGATGACGCCGAGGCGCAGCTCGGTCGCCAGCGTGCGGCACACCGTGGCGATGAGCGACGATTTGCCGGTGCCGACGGGGCCGGCGACGCCGAGCCGCAGCGCGCGAGGAGCGGTGGATGAGTCAGGCACGGAAGAGTCTCCTGTTCGTGAGGGCGTGGACCTCTGTCCACGCTTCGGCTTGGGGGGCGCTGGCTGCCGGGATCGCCTCCGGTGAGTCGACTGCCGCCAGCTGCGGGACGAGGGGATCGACCGCCGCGCACGCGTCGATGACGAGGCGCACACCGTCGACAGGGTCGCCGGGTTCGAGTTTGAGGACGGCCGCGACGCCGCCGGCCATGTCGTCGTAGACGGCGACGCGCACGAGGGTCTCGGCATCGAGCCCCGCATGGGCGGCGATCGCACCGAGCACGATCGGGCGAGGTGGCGTCGCCGCGTCGCCTGCGGCCAGCGCGACGATCGCCGGTGACTGCGGCCACAGGCGCTGCGCGAGACGCAGCAGCCCGCGGCCGAGGTCCATCGAGGCGATCCGCGCGGCGCGGCTCGGCGTCCGAGCCGCCCACGCTCGTTCGATGGGCGCATACGGCGTGCCGCTCAGGCCGGCCCGCCGCGCCACGACAGCGGTCGCGGCATCCACCAGCGTCGTCGTGCGGGCCCGCCCGCGCAGGAACGCCCCGACGTCCGCTCGCGCGAGCCCGGCCTGGATCGCCGGTTCGACACCCGCCGAGAACGCGTGCCCGCCCGAAGGAAGACGTGCGTCGGCGAGCAGCATGGTGACGGTGTGCGCGGCGGAGTCCATGGCGCGTCTCAGAACAGGTTGTACAGCTGGGCGAGAGGGAGGGATGCCGCGGGCGCCGGTTCGACGTCCTCGCCGTCGATCGCGATCTCGAAGGTGTCGGGACGGATGCGGATGGCGGGCAGCACGTCGTTGTTCTTCATGTCGGCCTTGCCGATGTGACGCGTGGACTCGACGGCTGCGAGGCGCCGGCGCAGGCCGAGCGTCTCGGCGAGGCCGTCCTCGAGGGCCGCGGGCGAGACGTACGTGACGGACAGGTCTGCCCCGATCGTGTCGCCGAAGGACGGGCGCATCATCACGGGCTGCGGTGTCGGGATCGACGCGTTCGGGTCGCCGAGCGCGGCCCATGCGATCGCTCCGCCCTTGACCACGACGGCCGGGCGGACGCCGAAGAACTTCGGGTCCCACACCGTCAGGTCGGCGAGCTTGCCCACTTCGATCGATCCGACGTCGTAGGCGATGCCGTGGGCGATGGCGGGGTTGATCGTGTACTTCGCCACGTAGCGCCGTGCGCGCTCGTTGTCGGCCGGCATCCCCCCGTCCAACGGACCGCGACGGTGCTTCATGACGTGCGCCACCTGCCAGGTGCGCGTGACCACTTCGCCGATGCGGCCCATGGCCTGCGCGTCGGACGAGGTCACCGACAGTGCTCCGATGTCGTGGAGGATGTCTTCCGCTGCGATCGTGGTGGCACGGATGCGGGACTCCGCGAACGCGAGATCCTCCGGCACCGCGGGGTTGAGGTGGTGGCAGACCATCAGCATGTCGAGGTGCTCGGCGACGGTGTTCACGGTGTGCGGGAGTGTCGGGTTCGTCGATCCCGGGATCACGTTCGGCAGGCCCGCGATCGACAGGATGTCGGGCGCGTGACCGCCGCCGGCGCCCTCGACGTGGAACGCGTGGATCGAGCGGCCGCCCATCGCCGCGATGGTCGACTCGACGAAGCCGGCCTCGTTCAGCGAGTCGGAGTGCAGCGCGACCTGCAGGCCCCACTCCTCGGCGGCCCGCAGCGAGGCGTCGATGGCGGCGGGGGAGGAGCCCCAGTCCTCGTGCACCTTGTAGCCCGCTGCGCCCGCGAGCGCCTGCTCCTTGAGCGCAGCCATCGATACGGTGTTGCCCTTGCCGAGCAGCAGGACGTTGACGGGGAGGGGATCGAGCGCGCGGTGCATGGCGGACAGATGCCAGGCGCCCGGGGTGACGGTCGTCGCCTTCGATCCTTCGGAGGGGCCGGTGCCGCCGCCCACGATCGTGGTGATCCCGGTGGCGAGTGCCTCGTGGATCTGCGAGGGCGAGAGCAGGTGCACGTGCGAGTCGATGGCGCCGGCGGTGACGATGCGTCCCTCGCCGGAGATGACATCGGTCGAGGGCCCGATGACCATGTCGATGCCGTCGCTGATGTCGGGATTGCCGGCATGGCCGATGCCGACGATGCGACCGTCACGGATGCCGATGTCGGCGCGGACGATGCCCCACCAGTCCAGGATGATCGCGTTCGTGATGACGGTGTCGAGCGCACCCTCCGCCCGCGTCATCGTCGCCTGCGCCATGGATTCGCGGATGGACTTGCCGCCGCCGAAGACGGCTTCCTCCCCGCCCACGGTGAGATCGCGCTCGATCTGTATCCACAGGTCGGTGTCGCCGAGGCGGACCTCGTCTCCGACCGTCGGGCCGTAGATCGCGGCGTACCGCGACCGGTCAAGCCAGACCATCGAGCAGCTCCTGTCCGTCGGTCTTGACCTGGATGCCGGGAACCCGACGCGCTCCGCGCAGCGCGACGGCGTCCAGCTCTCGTGATGCGCCCGGCTCGAAGCGCTGCGAGGTCCCGGATGCGATGTCGAGGCGGAACCCGTGCGCCAGCGCGCGGTCGAACTGCAAGGCCGGATTGACATCGGGAAGGTGGATGTGCGAGCCGATCTGGATCGGCCGGTCGCCGGTGTTCACGAACACCAGCCGGATGCGCTCCGCCTCGCCCCGATCGGCGTTGAGCTCGATGCGTCCGGGTCGGATCCGGTAGGCGCCGGGGCCCTGGAAGGTAGCGGATGCCACAGCGACTCCTCAGTCGATCGGATGGTGGACGGTGACGAGCTTGCGACCGTCGGGAAAGGTCGCCTCCACCTGCACGTCGGCGAGCATCTCGGGAACGCCCGCCATCACCTGGTCCCGCGTGAGGACGGTGCGGCCCTCCTGCATCAGCTCGGCGACGCCGCGACCTTCCCGTGCCCGCTCGATCACCCAGGAGGAGAGAAGGGCGACTGTCTCGGGGTGGTTGAGCAGGATGCCGCGCTCAAGCCGGTCGCGGGCGACCATCGCGGCGACCGACAACAGGAGCTTCTCGGTTTCGGCGGGCGTGAAGTGCATGCAGTCCTCCGGGCGGGTGATGTCAGAAGTGTGCCATAGCGCCTGTGTTCGGCGGAGGCTGCGAAGGCTCGCCGATTTCGGCATCCGCTCCGAGAGCCGCGGAATTACGGTCCATTCGGGTCGTATCGCGGCTGACGATTAACAGGATCGGAACAATCGAGAAATGTCAGAGCAATGTCACGCGCCCATGCTGGCAAGGACCGCAGCAGTCGGCGACCACCTTCCGCCGATCCAACCGGCACGCGAAGCCCGGCACCAGCAGGCATCGAGACCCACCACCGGCCCACCTCTGCACCGCACGTCCGACTCACCGATCAGCGCGTTCCGTCACACCCGCAACACGTCCTTCCTTCGGCGTTGCTGCGGGCGGTGCCGGTGCGACGGCGTCATCCGGCGTGCCCGCAGGACGGGCCACCACCCGAGAACGCACCACCTGCATCACACAGAAACGGAGTTCCCATGACAACGAACAGGACACGGCGGGCGCGCAGCCTGCTGGCCGTTCCCGCTCTCGCGGCGACTGTCGCCCTCGTGCTCGCCGGCTGCGGTTCCCGCGCCGGCGATGCTCCGACGGCCGCCGAATCGGATGCCGCAGCCCCGGCAAGCTGCATCGACACCTCCGGTGACACGATCAAGCTCGGCTTCCTCAATTCGCTCACCGGCGGCATGGCCATCTCGGAGCAGACCGTCTCCAACGTCCTGCACATGGCCGCGGACGAGATCAACGCCGACGGCGGCATCCTGGGCAAGCAGATCGAGTACATCCAGGAAGACGGTGCCACCGACTGGCCCACCTTCGCGGAGAAGACGGAGAAGCTGCTCACCCAGGACTGCGTCGCCGCGATCTTCGGCGGTTGGACCTCGTCCTCCCGCAAGGCCGTCAAGCCCGTCGTCGAGGAGAACAACGGACTCTTCTTCTACCCGGTGCAGTACGAAGGCCTCGAATCGTCGCCGAACATCTACTACACCGGCGCGACCACCAACCAGCAGATCATCCCCGCGATGGACTACCTCGCCGCGCAGGGGGTGAAGACGCTGTTCCTGGCCGGCTCCGACTATGTGTTCCCGCGCACCGCGAACGCGATCATCAAGCTCTACGCCGAAGAGCTCGGCATCGAGATCGTCGGTGAGGAGTACGTGCCCCTCGACAAGGACGACTGGACCACCCAGGTGTCCAAGATCGTCGCGGCGGACCCGGACTTCGTCTTCAACACGATCAACGGCTCGTCGAACGTCGGCTTCGTCAAGGCCTACTACGACGCCGGTCTCACCCCGGAGACGACCCCGATCATCTCGGTGTCGATCGCCGAGGAGGAGGCGCCGGCCATGGGCCACGAAGTCACCGGCAACTACGCGTCGTGGAACTACTTCCAGTCGATGGACACGCCCAACAACCCGGCGTTCATCGAGCGCTGGAAGGCCTACCCCGGCAGCAGCGGCGTGACCTCCGACCCCATGGAGGCGGCGTACATCTCGCTCTACCTCTACAAGGAGCTGGTCGAAGCGGCAGGTTCGTTCGAGGTCGACGACGTGAATGCGGCCGCCGCGGCGGGCGGGATCACCGTCGATGCGCCGGAGGGCGTCGTCACGCTCGACGGCAAGAACCACCACATCTCGAAGCCGGGCAACATCGGCAAGATCAACGCCGAGAACCAGTTCGACATCGTCTGGTCGTCCGACGGCTTCATCGAGCCCGACCCGTACCTCGAGGGCTACGACTGGTTCCCCGCTGACGTCCGCGATGCGCTGGTAGCCGCCGCGGGCTGATCCTCACCGGAGGTGGGGTCCCGTGTCCACCCGGCCACGGGACCCCGCCTCCCACCGCTTGAGAACTCCCGACCGCACAGAGAGCGAAAGCACGTGGATGCACTCTTACCGCCCCTGCTGAACGGCACCGCGCTGGGTGCGCTGCTGCTGCTGGCAGCGCTCGGGCTCACCCTCACCTTCGGCCAGATGGGGGTGATCAACATGGCGCACGGCGAGTTCATCATGGCCGGCGCCTTCATCGCCTACGTGACGCAGCTGGTCGTGACCTCGAGCAACATCTCCATCCTGCTCGCGCTGCCGCTCGCGTTCCTCGGGGCGGGTCTGCTCGGCCTTCTTCTCGAGATCGGCATCATCCAGTGGATGTATCGGCGGCCGCTCGACACGCTCCTGGTCACGGTCGGGGTGGCGCTCATCCTCCAGCAGCTGGCGCTCCAGATCTTCCCCGCGCAGGGCGTCCCGGTGGAGGCCCCCGGGTGGCTGGACGGGCAGATCGACGTCTTCGGCTACGCGTGGCCGCTGCGGCAGGTGTTCACCATCGTGCTGGCCGCCGTGTGCCTGATCGCGTTGGCGGCGTGGCTGAAGTACTCGTCCTTCGGACGCCGGATCAGGGCGACCGTCCAGAACAGGGACCTCGCCGAGACCAGCGGCATCCGCACCCGCAACATCGACCGCATCACCTTCTTCGTCGGTTCCGGCCTGGCCGGTGTCGCCGGCGTCGCCGCCTCCCTGATCGGCGGCACGAATTCTCAGATGGGCACGCAGTACATCATCCCCGCGTTCCTGGTGGTGGTCGCCGGAGGTGTCGGCCAGATCAAGGGCACGGTGATCGCCGCGTGGGCGCTGGGCATCGCGCTGTCGTTCTTCGCCGACTGGACGACGGGAAGCATGGCCCAAGTGCTCGCCTTCGTGCTGCTCGTCGTGTTCCTGCAGTTCCGCCCACAGGGCCTGTTCACGGTCCGCACCCGGGGGTTGACATGACCAAAATCAAGCCGTGGCTTCCGCTGATCGGCATCGCGGTGTTCGCCGTGCTGCTCCTGGTGGTCGCGCCAGCCGTCCTGTCCATGCACTGGATCAACAACCTCGGCAAGTACTGCTGCTGGGCGATCGCCGCAGTCGGGATCGGCCTCGCCTGGGGGCGAGGAGGCATGCTCGTCCTCGGCCAGGGCGTCTTCTTCGGGCTCGGTGCCTACGCCATGGCGATGCATCTCACGCTGGAGAGCACGGCACCGGGAGGCCTCCCCGTCTTCATGATCCTGTACGACCCGTCCGCGTCGCTTCCGGCGTTCTGGGAGCCGTTCCGCAGTGACGCGTTCACGCTGGCGGCCATCCTGCTGCTGCCGGTCATCGTGGCAGGCGTGCTCGGCTACGCCCTGTTCAAGCGGAGGATCAAGGGGGCGTACTTCGCGATCCTGTCGCAGGCGCTCGCCGTGGCCCTCGCCGTCCTGATCAGCTCGACGATCCGCGAGACCGGTGGCGATACGGGGCTCAGCGACTTCAAGTACTTCTTCGGGTACGTCCTGAACGACGACGCGAACAAGGTCATGGTCTTCATGATCGCCGCATCGCTGCTCATCCTGTGCCTGCTCGCGGTGTGGCAGCTCAACCGCAGTCGCTTCGGCGAGCTGCTGATCGCCACGCGCGATGCCGAGGAGCGGGTCCGGTTCCTCGGTTACGACCCCGCCAACATCAAACTGGTCGCCTACGTGGTCGCCGCCGTCATGGCCAGCATCGCGGGAGCCCTCTTCGTCCCGATCGTGGGCATCATCACCCCGGCCGAGATCGGCGCCTCGGCCTCGATCCTCATGATCGCCGGTGTGGCGCTCGGAGGCCGTGCCTCGCTCTTCGGTCCGGCTCTGGGGGCGATGGCCATCGGATGGGGACAGTCGAGTCTCGGGTCCAGCTGGCCCGACGGGTGGATCTACATCCTCGGCCTCGTCTTCATCCTGGTGACGCTCTTCCTCCCGATGGGGCTGTCGTCGCTGTTCGCAAAGGCGAAGGGTCTGGTCTGGCGCCCGCGCGACACATCGCCTGCTGCCCTGCCCGATCCGGCACCTGTGCTCGAGCCGGTTGAAGAACCCGTGCGCATCGATGAGCCCGAGCACCTGGAAGAGGAGGTGGCGAAGTGACCGCGGCCGAGGATTCACTCGTCGTCACCGATCTCCGGGTCGAGTTCGACGGCTTCGTCGCGGTCGGCGGGGTCTCGTTCGACGCCCACCCGGGGGAAGTCCGCTTCCTCATCGGTCCGAACGGCGCCGGCAAGACCACCTGCATCGACGCCATCACCGGACTTTCCAAAGGCACGGGCTCGGTCACGCTCGCAGGGCAGGAGCTCCTAGGCAGGTCGACCCAGAAGATCGTGCGGCTCGGAGTCGGGCGCACCTTCCAGACCGCGAGCGTCTTCGAGCAGCTCTCCGTGCTGCAGAACCTCGACATCGCGGCGGGACTGCACCGCTCCTCGCTGTCGCTGCTGCGAGCGCGCCGCGGCGTCGACCCGGCGATCGAGTCGGCGCTGGAGGAGACCGGCCTCAGCGGTGAGCGCGACACTCCCGCCGGCATCCTGTCCCACGGCCAGAAGCAGTGGCTGGAGATCGGCATGATGCTCGTGCAGGACCCGCGCGCCCTCCTGCTCGACGAGCCGGTGGCCGGAATGAGCCAGGACGAGCGGACCGCGACGGGAGAACTGCTGCAGCGGATCGCCCAGCGTCGCATCGTCCTGGTCGTCGAACACGACATGGACTTCATGCGCCGCTACGCGTCGCGCGTCACGGTGCTGCATCAGGGCAAGGTCCTCTCGGAGGGGGCCGTCGCGCAGGTGCAGGCCGACCCCCGGGTGCAGGAGGTGTACCTCGGCACCGCGGGGGCCGCAACCACGGCGGCCATGGCCGTGGTGCCCGACGCGACGACGGCGACCGCCGATGCCGCGATGCAGGAAGAGGGAGTCTGACGTGCTCGAGCTGAATGAGATCCAGGCCGGATACGGCCCCACGCTCGTGCTGCACGGTGTGACGCTGCCCGCGGCCAAGGTGGTCGCCGTGCTCGGCCACAACGGCGCCGGCAAGTCGACGCTGCTGCGGGTCGCGATCGGGCTCATCAAGCCGCGCAGCGGTCAGGTGATCTTCGACGGAGACGACGTCACGTCGCTGCCTCCCAACAAGCGCGTCGCGCGTGGCATGGCGTACGTCCCGCAGGGCCAGCAGTCGTTCCCGCAGCTCACGACGATGGAGAACCTGCAGCTCGTCGCGGACGGTCGCAAGCGCGGCAAGGCGCTCATCGAGCAGCAGCTGTCGCGGTTCCCCGCCTTGGAGAAGTTCGCGGGCCGCAAGGCCGGCCTGCTCTCGGGCGGGCAGCGCCAGCAGCTCGCGATCGCACGGGCGCTCATCACCGAGCCGAAGATGCTCATCCTCGACGAGCCGACCGAGGGCATCCAGCCCACGATCGTGGCCGAGATCGAACACACGGTCATGCAGCTCGCGAGCGAGGGGCTGTCCGTTCTCCTCGTCGAGCAGCACATCGGCTTCGCGTTGGAGGCCGCCGACAAGTACCTCGTGCTCGCGAGCGGCTTCGTCTCGAGCGTGGGTGACGGCGGAGCGTCCGCCGCGGAAGGGGTGCGAGCGGCCATGGCGATCTAGCGCCGTCTGCGCGCAATGCGGCTGTAACACGCGGGGGCGCACAATGAGCGTGACGCGAGCCGCAGGGGGTCCGGGTGGGCAGGGCAGACAACGCGCGGGCAGCCGCCGAGGACAGCCTCGAAGACTACGCCTTCCGCTATGTCCCGCGATCGTTCCGGCGCTGGAGCGCCGGTTCCATCGGCGTCACCGCCCTCGGCTCGATCGCCTTCCTCGCCGACTTCTCCATCGGTGCCAGCGGCGGGATCGAGCACGGCACCCACAACGCCGTTCTCGGCATCCTGTTCGCATCCATCACGATCTTCCTCGTCGGGCTGCCCATCGCCTACTACGCCGCCCGCTACAACCTCGATCTGGATCTCATCGCGCGCGGGTCGGGGTTCGGCTACTACGGCTCGTCGATCACGACAGTCATCTTCGCGGTGTTCACGTGCATCTTCTTCGCCCTGGAGGGGGCGATCATGGCGCAGGGGCTGCACATCGCGGTCGCGATCCCGCTGCCGGTCGGCTACCTCATCTCCACGGTGGTGGTGATCCCCATCGTCATCTACGGGATGCGCGCACTCGAGCGGCTGCAGTTCTGGACCACGCCGCTGTGGCTCGCGCTCGCGCTCCTGCCGTTGCTCTGGGTGATCGTGTCGGACCCCGCAGCAGTGAGCGCGTTCGTCGCGTTCCCCGGCGAGTCCGATGGGGAGGTCAGCTTCCAGGCGATCGTCGCGACGGCCGCCCTCTGCTTCGCCCTCACTCCACAGCTCGCCGAGCAGATCGACGTCATCAGGGCGATGCCCCCGCGTACCTCTCTGAATAGACGGGCGTGGTGGGGTTCGCTGCTGTTCGCCGGACCCGGCTGGGTGCTCTTCAGCGGCATCAAGCAGGTCATCGGCGTGTTCCTGGCGGTCTACCTCATCACGCGTGTCGATCCACAGCTCGGTCAGAAGGCGGCCGAGCCGGTGCGGCAGTTCATCGCCCTCTACGAATCGATCATGCCGGAATGGCTGGCGATCGGGCTGGCGCTCGTTCTCGTCGTCGTCGCGCAGGTGAAGATCAACGTCACGAACGCCTACTCCGGCTCGCTGGCGTGGTCGAACGTCTACACCCGCCTGACCAAGACCTACCCGGGAAGATCCGTCTTCATCTTCTTCAACCTCGCCATCGCGCTCGCACTGATGTGGATGGACGTCTTCAGCCTCATCAGCTTCGTGCTCAGCCTGTACGCCAACGTCGTGATGGCGTGGCTGGTCACGATCGCCGCCGACATCGCGATCAACAAGCACCTCCTTCACCTCTCGCCGATGTTCCCCGAATTCCGGCGCGGGATGCTGCGCGACTGGAATCCGGTCGGCCTCGTGTCGGTCGGTCTGGCGTCGCTGCTGTCGCTCGCGGCTTTCGCGGGTGCGTTCGGAGAGGCGGTGCGGCCCCTCTCGGTGCTGATCGCGATCGGCGTGGCGGTGATCACGACGCCGCTCATGGCCGTGCTGACTCGGGGTCGGTACTACCTGCGACGCCAGACCGACGGCATCGCCTCACCGATCCTCGATGTCGACGGAAACCCGTCTGGTGAGCGGCTGCGCTGCCACGTCACCGGCTATACGTTCGAGCGGCCGGATATGCTGGCGTCGGCGGAGCGCGGGACATACGGCGAGACCCAGTACGTCTCGTCGCTCGCGCTCACGCTGGACGACTCGGATCGATATCTCCTGCCCGCCGAGCCGGCGTCCCGGCAGAACGACTCGCCGGGACGGACCGCCGAGCAGGCCGAACGGCAGAAGGGACGAGGCGGATGATGGCGGAGGGCGTCGACACTCCGACCGCGATCCTCGCTCACGCCGCTGCGGCTCTGCGCGAGAACCCGTTCGACGACATCTCGTACCGCACCCTCGGCGACGCGGTGGGGGTGTCGGAGCGGACGGTCTACCGTCACTTCCCGACGAGATCGCATCTGCTCGAGGGGCTCGCAGGCTGGATCGAGGCCACGGAGTTCCCCTTCCCGCCATTCGTCACGATGGGTCAGTTCCGGGATGCCGCGCGCGCCAGGTTCCACGCCTTCGATGCGTCGCCGGCCTTCGCTTTCGTGTGCGCCCGGGCGGCGACGATCTCGCCGACCGGCGAGGCGGAGCCGACGTTCTTCACGAGGGCTCTCGTGGCGATGCTCGCCACGAATCACCCCTCCCTGAACGAGCGGGACCTGCGACGCGTCGCAGCCGCGCTGCGGTATTTCGCGTCGCCCCCGTTCTGGGCGCGGATGCGCACCGGCTTCGACATGAGCGCCGCCGAGATGGAGGACGTCTTCGACCACACCGTCGCCCAGGTGCTGCGGGAGCGGTGGAGGGCGAGCGAGACCGAGATGGGTGCGCCGCGACGGGAAGGGCGATGACCGTGTCGGCGACCTCCGACGCGGATGCGCGGGCAGCGCACGACGTGAGCCGCACGCAGGAGGCGATCCTCGCCGCCTACGCGGAGCTCATAGAGGAGCTCGGCACCGACGACGTGTCGTTCCGGCTCATCGCCCGGCGGGCGGGCGTCGGCGAGCGCACCGTCTTCCGCAACTATCCGACGCGGGTCGATCTGCTGCTCGCGACAGCGGCCTGGATCGAGCAGAGGATCTTCCCCCGGCAGGAATCCGCGAGCATCTTCGACACGCCTCTGGCCATTCGCGCGGCGATGGAGTCGTACGACCAGCGCCCGGAGTTGGCGCATGTGGTGGCCGAGACCACGATGCGCGGGATCAGCGGCGCGGCACCGAGCCCGAGGCGCGCCAGGCTGGAGCAGATGATCGATGCCGAGATCCCCTCTCTCGGACGTGCGGAGCGCATCGCGATCGTCGCGGCCCTGTCGCACCTCGACTCGGCCGCCACGTGGGTGACCTTCCACCGGGAGTTCGGAATGAGTCGCCGCGACATCGCCGACGCCGCGGCCTGGGCCGCCGAGGCGGTGCTGGACCCGGTTCGATCACGCGTCGGCTGACCGCAGCTTGCGCTCCGGGATCAGGCCGGCGTGCGTCCGAACGCGAATCGCGTCGAGCGGCGCAGCGCGAATCCCAGTCGCTCGTAGGCCGCGATGGCGTTCACGTTCGACGCGGCCGCATGCATGAGCGCGCGGTCCCCGCGCTCCTGGATGTGGAACGCCACGTCGAGCACCAGCCGCGAGGCCAGACCCTGCCGCCGGTACGCGGCGTCGGTGGAGACCGCGCTGATCTCGGTCCATCCGTCCGGGTGCAGGCGCTCGCCGGCCATCGCGACGAGCCGCCCGTCGCGGCGGATGCCGATGTAGCGGCCGAGCTCGTGCGTGCGTGGCCGGAAGGGGCCGGGCTGGTTGCGCTCGACGATCGCCAGCATCTCCGCGACGTCGTCCGCTCCGAGCACGACGGCCTCGGCATCCGGTCTCGGCTGCAGTGCGTCGGTTTCGACGAGCTGCACGCCGTCGCCACCGCCGAGATCCTCCCACCCTGCAGGAAACGGCTGCTCGACGGCGGAGAGCCCGACGGGTGCGCCCGGTCCGACCAGGTCGCGTAGCGCGTCCCACACCTCGGGGTCGTCCCACGTCCTCACCGCGACGAAGGGAGCGACGTCTTCGGGGTAGCGCCGCACGAGGTCGTTGCCGATGGCGAAACGAGCGTGCGGACCGGTGAGCGCGTGCCAGGCGGGATTGTCGAGCACGGCAGCGTCCGCGTGCGGAGCTTCCGCCGCGGACGGATGCTGCGGCTCAGGGCGCTCGGTCGGATCTGCGATGTCGATGGCGGTGTCTGGCATGGATCCAGCGTGCGCCTGCGAGGCGCGAGCCGCAAAACGGGCCTGTCATCCCCGGCAATGCACGCCCGCGGGCGTCGAGTCAGGCGTCAGGTCTGCGAAAAGTCGGGCCGGTCATGAGACACCCCGGGGTGCGGCATCCGTTTCCGGCGTGTCGACTTCGCCGGCCCGACTTTTCGCAGGCGCCGAGCCAGGGTGCAGACGGGACGCGACTGTGACGTCGGACGACCGCCCGAGGGCACAGGCTCGGGGCTCCGCCGTTAGTGTCGGCGGGAGCGCGCCCGCGCGCCTCGAGCACCCACAACACCGACGAGGAGTTCCGTGTCCACACGGCTGGAAGACGAGACGCTGCAGTTCGTTCGCGAGCTCATCCGCATCGAGAGCGTGAACACCGGCATAGCGGCGACCATCGGCGACGGCGAGACCCGCGCCGCGCGGTTCGTGCAGGAGTGCCTGGCCGAGGTCGGCATCGCGTCGGAGCTCGTCGAGCCCCGGCCCGGGCGCGGCTCGCTCGTCGCGCGCATCGCTGGCAGCGATCCCGGCGCGGGAGCCCTGCTCGTGCATGCGCACCTCGATGTGGTGCCAGTGGAGGAGGGCGACTGGACGCATCCGCCGTTCGGCGCCGACATCGAGGACGGCTTCCTGTACGGCCGGGGCGCGGTCGACATGAAGAACTACGCCGGCACGATCCTCGCCGTCGCCCGGCACTTCGCGCGCGAGGGCATCGTCCCCCGCCGCGACCTGGTGTTCGCCTTCCTGGCCGACGAGGAGAGCGGCGGGGTGTGGGGTGCGGGCTGGCTCGTGGAGAACCGTCCAGAGCTGTTCGCCGGCGTCACCGAGGCGCTCAGCGAGGTGGGCGGCTTCTCGGTGCCGCTCGTCGCCGACCCCGCAGATGAGCGGCGCGCGTACCTCGTCGCCACGAGCGAGAAGGGCGTCGCATGGTCGACGCTCACCGCCCGGGGCCATGCCGCCCATGGGTCCCGCCCCACCGACGACAACGCCGTGGTGAGGCTCGCGCGCGCGGTGTCGGCCGTCGGGTCCCACCGATTCCCCGTCGTCCGCACGCCGGCACTGCAGCGGTTCCTCGACGTCTTCGGTGAGGCACGGGGACTCGCCTTCACCGACGAGTCGCTCGCCGACGATCTCGCGAGCCTCGGTTTCGTGGCATCGCTGGTGGGAGCCACGACGCGCAACACCGCGACGCCTACGGTGCTGTCGGCGGGGGAGAAGACCAACATCATCCCCGCCGAGGCGTCCGCGCGGCTCGACATCCGCATCCTGCCGGGACAGGACGAGCAGCTCCGCCAGGGGCTCCGCGACCTCGCCGGTGAAGACATCGACGTCCGCGAGGGACGCTGGTGGTCGGCGACCGAGGCGCCGCTGGACGCCCCGATCATCGGTGTGCTGCAAGACGCGATCACGGCGCACGATCCGGACGGGATCGTCGTGCCCTACCTGCTGCCGGCGAGCACCGACAACAAGCACTTCGCCAAGCTCGGCATCCACGGCTACGGGTTCGTGCCGTTGCGGGTGCCCGCCGACTTCGACGTCTTCGCCCAGTTCCACGCCGCCGACGAGCGCGTCCCGGTCGACGCGCTCCACTTCTCGGCGCGTGTCACCGCGCGCATCCTGCGGACCGCCTAGAACGACGGATGCCCCGGCACGCCCGCGAGGGGGGGCCGAGGCATCCGGTGGGCGCATCGACGGAGCGAGTGCTCAGGGCGCGGCGTCGACCTCGGCGGTCGGAGCGCCCGATTCTTTCCACGCCGGGAAGCCGCCGTCGACGTGCGCGACGTTCGTGAAGCCCTTCGCGCGGAGCTGCTCGGCGACGGGTTCGGACCCGCGGATCGACCCGCAGACGATGACGATGTCCTGGTCCCAGTCGGTGATCTCGGCGAACTTTTCGGGAGAGTCGAGGAGGAACTGGGCGTCCAGGTTGTCGCGGTCGCCGCGGATCGAACCGGGATCACGCCGTCGCGCTGGCGGCCGGCGTCGCTGCGCACGTCGATGACGAGCGCACCGGACGCGGCGCGGTCGGCGGCCTCTTCGGCGGTGATGAGCGGCGCGTCGTAGGCGGTCTCGGTGGCGGCCTCGGTGGTGTCGGTCATGGGGATCCTCTCGGACGGGACGGATGCCGGTTGCCGGCGTCACGCTACGACCGCGACGCGCGTCGGGGCGCATCGCCGCGTCACACGACGCCATGATCCGTCACGTTGCGTCGCCGGCACGTCGCTGGGCGGCGGCCGTGTGACGCCTCGCTACGTCGTGTGGCATCTCGCGACGCACCCGGCGGAGGCAGCGAAGGAACGGTCGTATCGTCCGAAGACCTCCTCCGGAAAGAGTGGTCGCGCATGGTCCTTTACGAGTCGGTGATCGAGTCCATCGGCGGCACGCCGCTCGTGCGCGTGCATCAGCTCGCGGCAGGCCTGCGGCCGCGCGTCTACGTGAAGCTCGAGTACCAGAATCCCGGCGGCAGCGTGAAGGACCGCGCGGCGCTGGGGATGATCCGCGCTGCCGAGCGGGACGGCTCGCTGCGGCCCGGAGGCACGGTGGTCGAGGTGACCTCGGGGAACACCGGTGTCGGCCTCGCGCTCGTCGCCGCGCACCTCGGCTACCGCGCGGTGATCTTCACGTCGAGCCAGATCGCCGCCGAGAAGATCCGTCTGCTGCACGCGTACGGCGCGGAGGTGCGGCTGGTGGATGCGTTCGTCCCGAAGGGTCACCCCGACAGCCTCGGCGCCGCCGCGGACCGGTTCGTCGCTGAGACTCCCGGCGCGTGGCGGGCAGGCCAGTACGACACCCCCGCCAATCCCGCGGCGCACGCGGAGTCGACCGGTCCCGAGATCTGGGCCGACACCGGCGGCGCCGTCACGCACTTCGTCGCGAGCGCGGGCACGGGCGGCACGATCTCGGGGACGGGCCGGTCGCTGAAGACGCTGAGCCGCGGGGCGGTACGGGTCATCGCCGCGGACCCCGCCGGTTCGTCGTACTCCGGTGGCGACGGCAGCCCCAAGCACATCGAGGGTGCCGGGCACACCGTGCACCCCGAGGCGGAGGAGGACGTGTGGCCGCAGTCGTTCCACCTCGACGTCGTCGACGACTACCTCACCGTGACCGACCGCGAGGCGATCCTCATCGCCCGCCGCGCCGCCCGGGAGGACGGCATCCTGTTGGGCGGGTCGGCCGGAACGGCGCTCGCAGCGGCGCTGCGCCTGGCCGAACGGCTCGGTCCCGACGACGTCGTGGTCGCGCTCGCCCCGGACTCCGGGCGCAACGCGCTCTCGACGTACTACGACGACGAGTGGCTCGCCGAGCGCGGATTCGTCTTCGACGACAGCGACGCTCCGACGCTGGGCGGCCTCGTCGACGCGCCCGCACCCCGGGTCGCCACGCACCTGACCGTCGCCGAGGCGGTCGCCCGTCTGCGTCTGGACGAGAGGGATGCCGCAGCCCCCGTTCTCGTCGTCTACCGGCGCAGCGACGGAGAGGCGCCGATTCCGGCGGCCGACGTCGCCGGAGTCGTCGCTCTGGACGAGCTGCGGAAGGCGCTCGCCGCGGGCGCGGGCCACGACCTCGTCCGCGAGCACGCCTCCCTCGCGCCGCCGACCGTCGGAATCGGGCGCGCTCCCGACGTCGCGCTCGCAGGACTGGATGCCGCGCATCCGGACTGGATTGCGGCTTCCGTCCTCCGCGATGGAAGGATCGTCGGCGTGATCACCCGGGAGACCCTCGTCGCTCACAGCGTCCGCAGCGATCGACTGGCGATGGCGCGGTGACCACCGAACTGCTGCAGACAGGTGCCGCCGGTGCCGGCAGCGTGGCCGATGGCGGAGCCGATGCGCCGCGGTTCACGGTGCGGACGGCGCGCAGCGACGAGTTCGACAGCGTCGGAGAGGTGACCTACCTGGGCTTCGGCCACGGTGAGCCCGGCGCGACGCGGCCCGACCCCGAGCGGCTCGCGCTGCTGCGGGGAGCGGCGGCGCGTGCGGAGGCCGGCGACCTGCTGGTCGCCGTCGACACCGCGGGCCGGATCCTCGGGACGGCCAGCCTGCTGCGCGCCGACAGCACGCTCGTGCGTCAGTCGCGGGGCGGCGAGGCGGAGCTGCGCCTGCTGGCGGTGCTGCCAGAGGCCCGGCGCCGGGGAATCGGTGAGGCCCTCATGACCGAGGCGATCGAGCGTGCTCGTGCGTGGGGGGCTCCCGCCCTGGTTCTCGACACCGGCCCCGCCAACGAGCGTTCGCAGCGCCTGTACCACCGGCTCGGATTCGATCGGCTGCCCGAGCGCGAGACGATTCCGGCGTCGCGTGGCGGCTATCTCGCCGTGTTCCGGTTCGCGTTGGGCGGCTGACCGCCGCTGCGTCGCTGCGCGCGGACGGATTCCGCCGCGGAACATCTCGAGGTCGTTCGCGCGTTCGATCGCGTCTTCGACGAATGCCAGGCACCTCGTCGTGTACGCCGTCGATCCTTCGCGGGCGAGCGCCCAGGTCACAGCGTTCGCGCCGCGGGTCTCCACATCGAAAGGCGATCAGAAAGGGGCGCCGCCGCTCTCCGTGGAGCGGAACACGGGCACTGCGCGCTCCGGCTCGACGAGGTAGTGGCGGCCGGAGGGCGAGGTCCATCGGATCGCGCCGCCCGAACCGGCGACCTGTTCGATTCTCCAGTCGGTGTGGTGCCGGACGGTGTGGTGACCTTTGCACAGCGGCCCGAGGTTCGTGAGTTCGGTGCGTCCGCCGAGGGCCCAGTCGACGTTGTGGTCGACGTCGCACCGTGAGGCCGGCATCCCGCATCCTGGTCCCATGCACCGATCCGCTCGCCACTTCACCAGCTTCTGAAGCGCGGGTGGCGGCCGATACTGGTCGCGGCCGACGGAAAGCACTATGCCCAGTCTCAGGGTGGGTGAGCACGCGCGTCCACCCGGATGCACCGCCCGCGAGTTCCCGCGCGACAGGCAGTGGGATCGGCCCGATGCCTTCGACGACCGGCGGATCGATTCCGGCGGCCGCCCGTGAGGTGTCGGACTCGTGGAGGAGCGCGAGCACAGGGGCGGTGACGAACACCGTCGCCTTCGCGCCGCGCGCCTGCTCGGGGTGACTCTCGACCGCGCCGTCGATGAGAAGGTCGAGGACGACGTCGGCGCGCACCTGGTCGAGCGTGCGCGTCTCGCCGTCGTTGCCCACGATGACTTTCGCCATCGCTGTCGTCCGGCCGAAGGCGGCGTGGAGCGCGACCAAGGGTCCATAGACGTGCGCCCATCCCATCCCGTCACGGTCGGGCTCGACCACGACCCGTCGCCTCGCCAGCGCCCTTTCATATCGTTCGGTGAGGGTCGCCGAGCGCACCGTGTCGACGAGCGTGCGCAGCTTACGGCGGAAGGTGCCGACCGGCTCCGACTCCGCCAGTGCGATTCCCGGCTCGAGCACCTGGTCACGGAACTCCGGTTCGAGTTCGTCCACAGCGGCGATCAGGATCTGCGCGTGCCGTTCCGTGATCCGGGCCCGCTCCATCGAGGCCAGCACCGCCGGATAGGAGTGCACCATGGCCTGCGAGAAGCTCAGCAGGTCGCCGGCGGCGTGCTCGGTGATCCGGAGCGCAGCCGCGAGCTCCAGCCGAACGCCCCGCTCCACGACCTCGGTCAGAACTCGGCCGTTGCGGGTCGCGTCGCGAAGCGCCTCGCGCCGCATGGCGTCGATGCGCACCAGCCGCTGCGCCGCGAGCACCGTCATCATGTCGGCCGCTTCGATGACCAGGTCGAGTTCATCGGGAAACACCCGGTCAGGGAGTTCGGGATCGATGAACATGCTTCGACTTTAGAACATACCTACGACACTGCGATGGGTGCCCAAGACTTCGACGGCTCGTCAGGCAGCGCCGACGCGTCGAAGAACGATGACGCGGCCCAAACCGCTTCGCGCCGCTGTTCGCTCGCAAGCGGACACCGAACAGCCCGTCCTGCCGAAGCGGGACGGGCTGTCGAGGTGATGCGGTGGATCAGCCTGCGACCACCGGGGCGGGTGCCACGACGGGGGTCACCGTCAGCAGGTGGCCGTTGGCGTACAGGCCACCGGTCGAGCTGACCAGGGTGACTGCCGTCCACAGGCCGTCGTGCCCCTCGTTGCCCGGGCAGGGCTCGCCGACGACCGGGATCACGCCGGCCTCGGTCACGTCGCCGAAGCCCGCCAGGTTGAAGCCGGTGAACTGGTTCTGGCCCTTGGTCTGACGGGGGTCGCCGTTGACGGAGGCGATGACAGCGGTCTCGGTCGTGTGCGCGACGTTGTGCGTCTTCTCGCCGCGCGTGCCCTCGCCGGTCACGAAGGTGCAGACCGCCGAGTAGTCGTCGGTGGACTCGTAGGTGAATACCACGTTGGAGGCGTTCTCCTGGAGCGTCTTGTTGTTCCAGCCCATGACCTGCTGGACCTCGCCCTTGCCCACGAAACCGGCACCGGCTGCGGTGTCCAGGGTGTAGGCGTTCGCCGCGCCCCCCATGAGGGTGGCGGCCAGGACTGTGGTGGCGGCCGCGAGGCCGATGATGCGCTTTCGCATTGCTGCTCTTTCGGGTTCTGCGCCGCAGCCCGCGACGCGAGGGGCGGCACTGCCGCTCGCTATTGGCGGAACGCTAACACGCTGTTGACTAATCGCCAAATCCTGGGAGACTCAGCTGATGAACACCACGCGAAAAGGTGGACGCCTCGACGCCACACAACGGCGGGAGCAGCTGCTCGACGTGGCCAACGACCTGTTCGCCGAGCGTGGATACGAGGAGGTTTCGGTCGAAGACATCGCGCGCTCGGCCGGCGTCACCCGGGGCCTCGTCCACCACTACTTCGGCGGACGCAAGGATGTCTACATCGCACTGCTCGAGCGGCTCGGCACGCTCCTCGAGGAGGAACTGCGGCCGCCCGCCGGTCGCGATGCACACGCACGTGTAGCGGACTCCGTATCACGCTGGCTGGACTGGACGGAGTCCAACCGCGTCATCTATCTCGGCACCATCGCGCCGGGCGAAGACATCGCCGACCCCGAAGTGCGACGTGTCGTCACCGTTCTCGTTCGACGAGCTGTCGCCGTCCTCACGGTCTTCCACGGCGAGATCGCCGCAGACTCGGCCCGGCTGCGCTACGCGCTCGAGTGCTGGACCGGGCTGAACCGTTCGGCGACACGCCGCTGGTTGCGTGGAGAGGCAAACCGCGAGGCGACCCAGGAATTGCTCACCTCGACTCTCGAACACGTCCTGCGCACGTTCGGAGCACCGCGCCGCGCCCCCGAGCCGACGTTTCGACCGGCGCGGTGAGCCTACCCGGGTCGCCCGCCCGCCCACGCGGGGCGCGGGCGGACGGGCGGGCGCCAGCGTCGGTGTCAGGCCGCGAGCTCGGCCCGCTGACCGAGCTCGGGCAGTCCCAGATTCTCGCGCAGCGTCGTGCCCGGGTACTCGGTGGGGTAGATGCCGCGCCCCTGCAGCTCGGGGATGAGCCCGTCGACGATGTCGTCCAGACCCTCCGGCACCAGGTACGGCGAGACGTTGAACCCGTCCACGGCGCGGGCGTCGACGTACTGCACGATGCGGTCGGCGATGGTCGAGTAGCCGCCGACGAACGTGCGCAGCGACGAGCGCTTGATGACGAACTCCCGGATCGACAGACCCTCCGCGGCCGCGCTCTCACGCCAGTCCCGCGCCGTCTCGACCGCACGGCGGCCCTGGAACAGGGATCCGCGCTGGCCGTCGACCTCGTCGACCACCGGGTCGAAGCTCGGGAGCGGTCCGTCCGCGTCGAGCTCGGAGAGGTCGCGGCCCCAGATCGGCTCGAGGAAGCGGATCGCCGTCTGCGGCGACACCTGCTCGCGGGTGACCCACTCGGCCTTCTCGCGGGCCTCGGCGTCGGTGTCGGCGAGGATGAACTGGGCTCCCGGGAAGAACTTGAGCTCGTCCACGCTCCGCCCGTGCGCGGGCAGGCGCCGGCGAAGGTCGGCCGCGAAGGCGATCGCCTCGTCGAGCCCGGGATGGGCGGAGAAGATGACGTCCGCGCTCGCCGCGGCGAACTCGCGCCCCTCATCGGAGTCGCCGGCCTGGAAGAGGATCGGGCGGCTCTGCGGGCTGGCCGGCAGCGGAGCGGGACCTGCGAACGACACCAGATCGCCGTCGACCGCGACCGGCGTGCCGACGCCGTCGGCTCCGGCATCCCACAGCCGCTGAGCGGCGTCGACGAACTGCGCCGCACGGCGGTAGCGGTCGGCGTGGTCGAGGTAGCCGCCCTTGCGGAAGTTCGCCCCGGTCCATGCGTTGTCGGTCGTGACGACGTTCCAGCCGGCACGGCCCTCGCTGATGAGGTCCAGCGAGTTCAGGCGCTTCGCGAGGTCGTAGGGGTCGTTGTAGGTCGTGTTCTGCGTGGCGACGAGGCCGATTCGGTCGGTGACCGCGGCCAGCGCCGCGAGCTGCGTCTGCGCGTCGGGACGCCCGGCGATGTCGAGATCGTGGATGCGGCCGAAGTGCTCGCGCAGCCGCAGCCCCTCGCCGAGGAAGAACGCCGAGAACAGTCCGCGCTCGGCGGTCTGCGCGATCCGGCGGAACGACTCGAAGTCGTACTGCGATCCGCTGCGGTCGCTCGACCAGATGGTGCCGAAGTTGACGCCCTGGAAGAAGACTCCGAACTGGATGCGGCGGGACGTGGTCATGCGAACTCCTTCACGGCGGACGCGGCGTAGCGGCTGAGGGGGCGCTCGAGACCGAGCGCGTCGCGGAGCGTGTCCCCCGGGCGAGGGGAGCGGAATCCGATCCGCTCGCGGAGGCCGGGGAGCACCGCACGCCCCGCCTCCTCGAGGTCGACGTCGAGCTCGGCGACGTGCAGCCGCACGCCGTCGACCGACGCCGACAGCTCGGCGAGCAGCGCGACGAGGTCCGGCGCATCGCCGACGTGGCGGAGGCGGCCGGTCTGCGGCCACGCGCCCAGGGTCTGCAGCCGCTGCGCAGCCGGCACGCCGCGCGCGCCGAGCAGCACCTCGACCTCGGCCCACACGATCGGTGCGCCTGCGGCGCGCGCCCGGGAGGCGGCATCCGCGATCGCCGCGATGTCGGCGCCCTCGACGAGTGCGACGTCCGCACCCGCGGTGCCCGGCGGCGCCACGACGACCAGCTGCCCCTGCGGCGGGCGCGGCGTGATGAGCGGTCCCTTCACGGAGAAGCTCTCGCCCTCGAAGTCGACGTAGTGCAGCCGATCGGCGTCGAGGTAGCGGCCGGTGGCGGCATCCTGGATCACCGCCTCGTCCTCCCACGAGTCCCACAACCGGCGGGCGACCTCGATGACGTCGTCGCGCTCGCGGCGCAGCTCGTCGTCGGCGATCGCCTCGCGCCCGTAGGCGGCGACTTCGCGGGCGGTGCCGGATGCCGCGGCGATCCATCCCGCTCGGCCGTTCGATGCCCAGTCGAGACTGGCGAGCTGCGTGGCGACGTGGAACGGCTCGCTATATGCCACGTGCGCGACGGGGATGAGGCCGATCGCAGAGGTCAGGGGTGCGGCGAACGCGGCGCGCTGCACGGCGTCCAGCCGCGCGGTGTCGCCGGCGGCCGGCAGCGGCGAGTCGTCGAAGGTCGCCGCGGTGAATCCCCAGCGCTCGGCGCCGGCTGCGCGCGCGGCGAGGCGGCGCGCCGAGAGCGCGCCGGAAGGAGTGGCGGAGGCCGCGGGGTGGGCGCCGTCGGCGTCCAGCTCGAGCGCGACCACGAACGGTGTGTCGGACATGCGAGCCACGGTAGGTGTCCTGGCGCGCGGGCGGCCGGTGTGCGTCGGTGCATTCCGGAGTGTGACGCCGCGTTGCGGACCGTCACGATCCGTGTCGCCACGGTTCCCCGCCAGCTGGGTCGCAGACGCGGTGCAGCCCTAGCTTCGGCCTACCGACACACCCCAGACACCGACCCCGCAGACCCTGCGCCGCCGACCGAGGAGCACCTCATGACCGACACACTCCCGCGCCAGACAGGCGCCGCCGAAGACGCGCCGCCGTCGACCGCGGCGTCGTCGCGCGTCGACCTCGGCGACCTCCGCGTCGTCCACACGCGGCATTGGTTCCGGTGGTCGATCGGCATCGTCGTCCTGTTCGTCGTCGCCCAGTTCGCGTGGTCGCTGGTGACGAACGAGAACTACGAGTGGGACGTCTTCGCCCACTACTTCCTGTCGGAGCCGGTGCTGCAGGGCGTCGGCATCACGCTCGCACTCACGGTGATCTCGGCATCCATCGGCTTCTTCCTGGGTACCGTGCTCGCCCTCGCCCGCCTCTCTAAGTCGCCCCTCTTGAGTTCGGCCGCATGGCTGTTCATCTGGTTCTTCCGGTCGGTGCCGCTCGTCGTCCAGATCATCGTCTGGTACAACCTCGGCTACCTTTACCCGACGCTGGGTCTGGGCACCCCCTTCACCACTGATTTCTGGATCGTCGAGTTCCCGACGGTGCAGCTGATCAGCGCGTTCGCGGCAGCGATCCTCGGCCTCAGCCTCAACCAGGCGGCGTATTCGGCGGAGATCATCCGCGGCGGCCTGGTGTCGGTCGACCAGGGCCAGCTCGAGGCGGCCGCGGCCCTCGGCATCCCGCCGCGTCGTCGCCTGACGCGCATCATCCTGCCGCAGGCCATGCGCTCGATCATCCCGAACGCCACCAACGAGGTGATCGGCCTCGTCAAGGGCGCGTCGGTGGTGTTCGTCATCGCGATCCCCGAGGTGTTCTACGCGGTGCAGGTCATCTACAACCGCAACAGCCGGGTGATCCCGCTCCTGCTGGTCGCGGTCGTCTGGTACACGATCATCACCACGGTCCTGAGCATCGCGCAGTACTACATCGAGCGGCACTACGCCCGCGGCACGGTGCGCGTTCTGCCGCCGACGCCCCTGCAGCGCGCCCGCCACTGGGCCGGCGTGCAGTGGGCCCGTCTCGGCGACTCCGAGACGGGGCCGGCGCCGCTCGTCGGCGTCGATGCACCCGTCGTCGCGAAGGCGACGTTCCAGGGCTCGAGCAACGATGCCAAGAATTCCGGAGGAGCAGGCGCATGACCGCCGTCATCGCAGAGACCGCCACGCGCGGACTCGTCGAGATCCACAACGTCCACAAGAGCTACGGCGGCGTCGAGGTGCTCAGCGGCATCGATCTGACCGTGCAGCCGGGCGAGGTCGTCGCCATCCTCGGGCCGAGTGGCTCGGGCAAGTCGACGCTGCTGCGCACGATCAACCACCTCGAGAGCGTCGATCGCGGCTCGGTCACGGTCGACGGCCAGCTCATCGGCTACGAGCTGCGCGGTGGGAAGCTCTACGAGCTGCGCGAGCGGGAGGTGCTGGAGCGACGCACGCAGATCGGCATCGTCTTCCAGAACTTCAACCTCTTCCCGCACCTGACCGCGCTGGAGAACATCACCGAGGCGCCCGTCGCGCTGGGCCGGCTCTCCAAGGACGACGCGCGTGAACTCGCCCTCGGCCTGCTCGACCGCGTCGGGCTGAGCGACAAGGCGGAGCACTACCCCCGGCAGCTGTCGGGGGGCCAGCAGCAGCGCGTCGCGATCGCGCGAGCCCTGGCCCTCAAGCCCAAGGTGATCCTGTTCGACGAGCCGACCAGCGCGCTCGACCCCGAGCTCGTGGGCGAGGTGCTCGACGTCATCCGCGACCTCGCGCAGCTCGGCACGACGCTCATCATCGTCACGCACGAGGTCGGCTTCGCCCGTGAGGTCGCCGACCGCGTCGTATTCCTCGACGGCGGCCAGGTCATCGAGCAGGGCCCGCCTGCCGAGGTCCTCGTCGCGCCCAAGCACCCCCGCGTCCAGGACTTCCTCGCAAAAGTCCTGGCCTGACCCATCGAGATCTCGACTTCGAGTCCTCACACCCGAGAGAAGGAAACACAGCAATGGCACTGAGCAAGAAGCAGGGCATCGCGATCGGCGTCGGCGTCGTCGCGGTGGCCGCGATCGTCGGCGGCGTCGTCTGGGGCGTCAACCAGAACGCACCGGCAGAGGCTGCCGCGCCCGAGCCCAGCGCGTCGTCGGCGAACGTCGCGACCGACGACATTCAGTGGGTCCGCCTCGACGAGCCCGTGGCCGAGGCCGTGGAGGCCCTCGAGGAGAGCGGCTTCCAGCCCGTCGAGCCGGGCAAGCTCACCGTGGCGCACTCGGCCTACGTGCCGCCGCTGGGCTACATCCCCGAGGGCGAGACCGACCCCGCCGGCACCGAGCCCAACATCGGCGCTCTGATCGCCGACGCGCTGGGCCTCGAGTACAACCCTGTCGTCGTCGCGTGGGCGGACTGGCCGCTCGGCATCCAGTCGGGCAAGTACGACCTCATCACCTCGAACGTGACCGTCACCGAAGAGCGCAAGGAGCTGTACGACTTCGCCAGCTATCGAGAGGACCTGCTCGGCTTCTATGTGAAGAACGACAGCGACATCGAGAAGATCGAGGAGGCCGCCGACATCTCCGGGCTGAAGATCGCGGTCGGCTCGGGCACGAACCAGGAGCAGGTGCTGCTCGCCTGGAACGCCGATCTCGAAGCCGCCGGCGAAGAGCCCGCCGAGCTGCAGTACTACGACGACAACGCCGCCACCGTGCTGGCGCTGCAGTCGGGCCGCATCGATGCGACGTTCGGTCCGAACGCGACGTCGGCGTGGTCTGCACGTGAGACCGGCGACACGAAGGTCGTCGGGCTCGTCCCGGGCGGCTGGCCGCTGACGGCGAACATCGCCGCCGCGACGGCCAAGGGCAACGGCCTGATCGAGCCGGTCAACATCGCGCTCAACTATCTGATCGAGAACGGACAGTACGACGAGGTCCTCGAGATCTGGGACCTGCAGTCGGAGGGCATCGAGAAGAGCGAGATCAACCCCGCCGGGCTGCCGAAGTCCTGACGAACCTCACGCCGGCCGGACCCGCAGGGGTCCGGCCGGCGTCCCGCATCCATCGTCGCCGTCCGGCGGCGTCCTCCCCGAGGGAGCCCTCCCATGCCGCCCGTCCCGCTCTCCGACTCGCCATCCTCCTTCGAGGCGGGGACGGATGCCGGAGCCCGTCGTCTCGCGCCGGGTTACGGTCGAGGGATGCACAGTTCTACTCCTCCCGACCAGGGCGCCGTGTCCTTCCACTCGACCGACGGAACCGGCGAGGCCGCGGCATCCCGCTCCGCCGGCTGGAGCATCCGCCTCGTCCGCACCGAGGAGTACGAGCGCGCCGGCCAGGTCACCGCGGATGCCTACCTGACGAGCTACGGCGCACTGTCGGACGAGTACGTGGCGTCGCTGCGCGACGTCGCGGGCCGGGTGCACGAGGGCGACGTCTGGGTGGCGGTCGATGGGGACGGCGACATCCTCGGGACCGTGTGGGTCGCGCGAGAGGGCAGGCCGCTCGCGGACATGGCCCAGCCGGGTGAGACGGACTTCCGCCAGCTGGCCGTCGCGCCGGCCGCGCGCGGGCGAGGCATCGGTGAGGCGCTCACCCGCCACGTCGTCGAGCTCGCGCGCGAGCGGGGCTCGCACCGCGTCGTGATGAACAGCGGCCCAGAGATGACCGGCGCGCACGCGCTCTACGCCAAGCTCGGATTCCAGCGGCTGTCGGAGCGTGAGGGGATGTGGGAAGTGCAGCCCGGCCGGTGGATCGAGCTGTACGCGTTCGGCTACGACCTGGCCCCCGCGCTCCGCTGACATCCCGAGGGAGGCGACCGCCTCCCAGCGCGTCATGCCCCGATTCGTGGAAACACGCGACAACCGGCCGTTTTGCGCCTACTCTTGGCTTCGCGCCCCAGACCCCGGCGTACACACGGCACACAGACCTCCGCGCGAGCCCGCTCCTCGGTTCGTCGACGTTCCGATCCTGTTGTGCCCGCGCGCGGCCATCGGCAGGGGTCTGACATGACGGAGAACGACCATTCGTTCGGCAAGGCGCTGTTCGGGCGACGCTGGAAGTCGATCGTGCCGATCTTCGACTGGGCCCGCAGGGCATGGCGCCAGGCGCTGACGTCGGCACGCGACTCGGGACGGTGAGTTGCCGGCTCCGGGACGATGAGCATTCCGGGATGGTGCGCCCCGGGATAATGGGCCGGTGGAGCCGTGGGAGATGCGCGAGTGGTACGCCGAGTACCTCGACGCCTGCAACCGGCACGACCTCGACGCCATCCGCTCGTTCGTGGATCCGTCGGTCCGGCGTGCGCATCTGCCCGGCGGGGTCGAGGCGTGGGTCACCGACGTGGCCGACCTCTTCCAGGGCTTTCCCGATTGGCGGTGGCGTCGTATCCAGCTCATCGTGGAGGACGACCGCCTCGCCGCCCATCTGCGGGGCAGCGGCACTCACCTGGGCACGTTCCGCGGAATCGCCGCGACCCGGCGCCACGTCAACGTCGCCGAGTTCGAGATGTACCGCGTGGCCAACGGCCGCATCACCGAGTTCACCGCTTCCGAGAACGACCTCGAGCTGCGCGCTCAGCTCGGCGGGCCCGCACGGTAGTCAACGTACCGCGGAGGCGCCACGAGCGTTCACGCTCTCGCCGATGCTGCGCGCCGAGGTAAGAGCCGCCGGCACGTCATCCGCGGTGGCCGTCCCGCGTGTGCCTGCCCGCCGATAGCCGGGATCGACCGATGCCGCCAGCGCGATCAGGGACCCCAGCGCACAGGTGGCGAGTGCCGCCTGCAGCGTCGCGGCAGTGCTGACACCGGCAGGGGTCAGCAGGATGCCGGTCACCAGGGCCACGAGGAACGTCGCCGACAGCCGCTGCGTGAGCTGCAAGAACGACGCGGCGACGCCGTGCAGGTCGGCGGGCGCGAACGAGAGAGTCGTGGCACGCACCACCGGCTCGACGAGGCCGCCCCCGATGCCCAGTCCGATCTGGGCGGCGGCCGCCACGGCGAACAGGGTGCCGTCGGGCAGCAGCGGCGCCGCGATCGCCAGGCCGGCGAAGAGCACCGCCTGCAGTCCGAGGCCGAGCCCGACCGTCGCTGACGGACCGATGCGGCGCACGACGCGCAGGCTGAACAGCGATCCGCCGAGGCGGGCGAGCGCGCCGGGCGCGAACACCAGGGCGATGGCCAGTGCCGACAGTGCCGGTGACTGGAGGAAGTAGAGGGTCACGGCGGAGCCGGCGGCCATGCCGCTGCCGAACCACAGCAGGGCGACGACATTGCCGATCACGAAGCCGCGCGACCTGACGAGCTGCGGCGCGAACAGGGGGAGGCGACCGCGGCGTGCGTAGTTCCGCTCCCACACGATCAGCACAGCCGCGAGAAGGACAGCGCCGCCTGTGACCGCCAGGCCCGTCAGTCCTGAGAGACCCGGCTCCACGACGGGCAGCGTCAGGGCGACGACGACCAGGCACAGCAGCACGATGCCCGGCAGGTCGAGCCAGACGCGGGTCGCGGCGCGGGCGACGGCGGGATGCGGCATCCCTCGCCATCCGAGCACGAGTGCGACGAGCACGAGGGGGAGCGGAGTCAGGAGCACGAGACGCCAGGCGACGTCCGAGGCGACGGCGCCGAGGAGTGCGGCAGCCAGCACCGGCCCCAGCACGCCGGCCAGACCTCCGACCGCGGTGTACGCGGCGAGGGCCCGCAGGCGCGCGGGGCCGGTGAAGAGGTCTTGGATGGCGCCGAGCACCTGTGCGCTGATCACGCCCGCGCCGAGTCCCTGCACGAATCGCGCGGCGATCAGCACCGCGATCGTGGGCGAGACGACGGCGGCGACCTCTCCGACCAGGAAGATGCCGAGCCCGACGAGGAACAGCAGGCGCCGGCCGTAGACGTCGCCGAGGCGGCCGGAGGGGATCAGCCCGAGGCCGAACGTCAGCGAGAACGATGCGAGCAGCCACTGGACGCCGGCGGTCGAGCCGCCGAGTGATGCGCTCACCGCGGGTGCCGCGTAGGTGATGACGGTGGCGTCGAACAGCGTCGCGAAGCCGGCTGCCAGACACGCCCAGAGCGCGGGCCGCGTGCGGGATCGCCGCGCGGGGTCCGCGCCCTGGATCGTCACGTGTCCGCCGAGCTCAGGCGGCGACGAGCTCGGGGGTGCGCCGGCCCTGGGGGTCGGCGTCCGTCCACAGCGTCGTCGGGAACTCGCGTCGCAGCACCGGAGCCACCTCGTCGGCGAAGCGCTCGAGGATCTCGAGCTGCCGATCGAACGGCACCGTGGTCGGCAGGCTGATCGACTGCAGGTCGTGCCCGAGGCGTCCGTGGAAGCGAGCGATCTTGTCTATCACCTGCTGCGGCGTGCCGACGAGGGCCGGGCCCTCGGTGACGGCGTGCTCGATGTCGCGGAACGGGGTGTTGTTCCCGGGTACGTTCGTGGCGGCCACGATCGCGTTGTACACGGGACCGTACTCGCGGATCGCCTCCTGAGTGGTGTCGGCGATGAAGAGCGCGCCCGAGCCGGCGGCGACGAACGCGCCCGCCGGGTCGTGGCCGTGCCGCGCGTACTCGGAGCGATAGTGGTCGACGAGCACGCCGTAGTTCTCGAGCGGCTGGATGGCGTTCGCGCTGAACAGCGGGTCGCCGAAGCGGGCGGCGAGGCCGGCCGAGAACAGGGTCGTGGCCGAACCGTGCCAGACACGGGGCGGCCCGGCGAAGGGGCGCGGCAGGGTCGTCACGCCGGTCAGCGGCCGGGTGAACTCGCTCCCGGACCAGATGACGTCCTCCTCGCGCCAGAGGGTCCGCAGCAGCTCGTACTTCTCGGCGAGCAGCTCCCACTGGTCGTCGATGTCGAGCCCGAACAGCGGGAACTGCGCGACCTCGTTGCCCTTGCCGATCGTGAGGTCGAGCCGGCCGGCCGACAGCTGATCGATCGTGGCGTAGTCCTCGGCGACGCGGACCGGATCCAGCACCGAGAGCACCGTGACACCGGAATTGAGACGGATGCGGGATGTCCGGGCCGCGATCGCCCCCAGCAGCACCGTCGGCGACGACGAGATGAAGTGCCCCGCGTGGCGCTCGCCGACGGCGACGGCATCCAGCCCGAGCTCTTCGGCACGGATCGCCTGCTGCAGCGTCTCGGCGAACCGCTCGGACGGCGAGACCTGGCGACCGGTGAGGGGGTCGGCGCGGTACGGGACGATGTCGAGCAGCTGGAACCTCATGCGCTCACCGCCGGCGCGACGAGCTCGGCGTCGGACCGCACGCGCGACAGCGGCGTCTTCTCGCCCGCCTCGATGCCGATCGGCAGGCGGTTGCCCTCCGGAGGCAGGGGGCAGGTCGCGAAGTCGGTGTAGGCGCACGGGAGGTTGACGGCGCGATTGAAGTCGATCGTGGTCCAGCCGTCGGCATCCGGCGCGTCGACGCCCACCGAACGGTTCGCGGCGTAGGTGGTGAGCCCGCTCGTCGCGTCGGTGAACAGCACGAGCAGGTCGCTGGGCGCCTTGCCGTCGAACGCGGTGAGCGCGAACTCCTCGCCGCGCCACGAGAACTCGAGCACGCCGGGCGCGTCGTACACGTGGGTGAGGCCGTCGACGGCAGCTCCCACCTCGGTCGGCCGGGGCGCCTCGAACGGGCGGAAGCGTGCGGCCACGCGCCAGCGGGGATTCGGCACGTACGTCGGCGTCCCGGGATACTCGCCGAGGAACGGGTGGTCGCCGCGCCGCGGCCGCAGGATCGTGTGCCCGCCGCGCTGTGCGATCTCCACGGCGCCGGCGACTTCGCCATCACGGAAGCCGGGCGTGATGCTGCTGCGCTCCGGGAGCTCGCCGAACGCGTGGCGACCCGTGATCGTCGTGCCGTCCAGGGTGAGGCTCTCGCCCTCGGCGAGCTCCACGACGACGCCCTCGGCGTCCAGGCGCCAGGTTCCCGGCGCGCCCGGCAGCGTGATCGGGTCGGCGCCCAGCCAGTGCAGCCCCGTGATGGCGAAGAAGCCGAGGGCGTCGGCGCGGTACGTCTCGTGGGCCCGATGCCAGGCCTCCCAGTCGCGGCCGAACTGGACGCGGTCGATGTCGGTGTTGAGGGTGGTGGTCATGTCGTCCTCGTTTCTCGTGGGGGTCAGGAGACCGGCACCGACGTCGACAGCGTCGATCCCGGGATGGCCTCGATGAGCCGACGCGTGTACTCCTCGCGCGGGGTGCCGAGCACGCGCGAGGTCGCGCCCTGCTCGACGATGCGCCCGTGCTGCATCACGGCCACGCGGTCGGAGATCTCGCGCACGACGGCCAGGTCGTGGCTGATGAAGAGGTACGAGACCCCGACATCGCGCTGCACGGCGGCGAGCAGGTCGAGGATCTGCGCCTGCACGGAGACGTCGAGCGCCGACACGGCCTCGTCGAGCACCACCAGGTCGGGGTGCAGCGCGAGGGCGCGAGCGATGGCGACGCGCTGACGCTGGCCGCCCGAGAGCTCGGCCGGGCGTCGCGTGGCGGTGCTCGCGGGGAGCGCGACCTGATCGATGAGCTCGCGCACGCGTCGCCCGCGCTCCGCCCTGTCGACGCCGTAGGCCCGGAGCGGCTCGTCGATGACGTCGGCGATCGTGAACCGCGGATCGAGCGACGCGAAGGGGCTCTGGTAGACGAGCTGGAACCGGCGCCTCAGCGTGCGCAGCTCTTCCCGGCTCGCGGCGACGATGTCGGTGCCGTCGAAGCGGATGCCGCCGGCCGTCGGCTTCTCGAGCCGCAGCGCGAGTCGCGCCGTCGTGCTCTTGCCCGAGCCCGACTCGCCGACGATCGCGAGCGTCTCGCCACGATCGATCAGGAACGACACCTCGTCGACGGCGACCAGCTTCTCGCGCCCGGGAAGCGGGAACTCCTTGCGCAGGCCGGTCACCTCGAGGAGAGCGGCGCGCTCGGCATCCGCCGCGGGCCGCGACGCACGCGCCGCCGTGCGCGCGAGACGCACCTCCGACGGACGCGCGGCCGCCGTCCCGCGCAGTCCCGGTGCCGCGGCGATGAGCGCGCGCGTGTAGGGATGCTGCGGATCCTCCAGCACCGCCCGCGCCGGGCCGGTCTCGACGATCCCGCCGTGCTGCATCACGATGATCCGGTCGGCGCGGTCCGCCGCGACGCCGAGATCGTGCGTGATGAGCAGCACCGCGGTGCCGAGGGTGGACGCGAGCGTGTCGATGTGGTCGAGGATCTGCTTCTGCACCGTCACGTCGAGAGCGCTGGTCGGCTCGTCGGCGATCACGAGCTGCGGCTCGGCCGCCAGTGCCGTCGCGATGAGCGCGCGCTGCTTCATGCCGCCCGAGAACTGGTGCGGGAACTGGCGGGCGCGGGCCTCGGGCTCGCCGATCCCCGCGAGGCGCAGCAGCTCGACCGCCTGCGCGTCGGCGGCGCGGCGGCTCGCGAGGCCGTGGACCACGAGCGGCTCGCCGACCTGGCGGCCCACGCGCTTGACCGGGTTGAGGCTCGTCGTCGGATCCTGCGGGATGAGCCCGATGCGCCGGCCGCGCACCTCGCGCCAGGCCCGCGGGGACAGCGCGGTGAGGTCGGCGCCGTCGAAGCGGATGGTGCCGGCGTCGACGGTCGCGTTCCCCGCCAGCAGGTGGATCACCGCGTGGGCGGTCGTGCTCTTGCCCGAGCCCGACTCCCCGACGATCGCGACGACCTCGCCGCGGTCGACGGTGAAGCTCACGTCGCGGATCGCCGGGCGGGGCACGCCGCCGAGCGCGTACGAGACCGACAGGCCGGTCACTTCCAGCAGCGCCGTCATCGGATCCCTCCATTGCGCTCGAGGGCGCGTGAGATGCGGTTGGCCGACAGCACGACCGCGACGATGACGAGTCCGGGAAGCGTGGTCAGCCACCACGCCACGGCCAGGTAGTCCCGGCCGCCCGCCACGAGCGAGCCCCACTCCGGCGTGGGCGGCGGGGCGCCGAAGCCGAGGAACGACAACGACGAGATCGCCAGCACCATCACGCCGAACTCGAGGGCGGCGAGGGCGACGACCGGGCCCGACGCGTTCGGCAGCACGTGCCGGCGCAGCACGGTGTACCAGCGCACGCCCGAGACGCGCGCGGCCTCGACGTAGACCGCGGTGGCGATCTGCAGCACCTCGGCACGCATGACGCGGGAGAAGGATGCCACGCTGGCGAGGCCGACCGCGACGGCGACGTTGAGCGTGCCGAAGCCGAGCGCCGTGATCAGGGCGAGCGAGAGCAGGAGGCTCGGGATCGCCAGCAGCACGTCCATGAAGCGCATGATGGCGTCGTCGACGAACCCTCGGAGGAACCCGGCCAGCAGTCCGAACAGTGAACCGACAGCGAGTCCCACCACGACGGCGACCGTCGTCGCCGCGAGCGAGGTCGCCGCGCCGTAGACGACACGGGCGTAGAGATCGCGACCGAGGTTGTCGGTGCCGAAGATGTGCTCCGTGCTCGGCGGGAGCAGGCGGTCCTGCGGTACCCCGACGATCGGATCCCACGCGGTGAACCACGAGGGCACCAGGGCCCACAGCGTCACGAGCGCCAGCACGAGGATCGATGCCACGAGCGTCGGCTGCCTGAGCACGGCGACGACGGGCTTCACCGCGGAGCGCCGCGTGGCGGCTGGGCCCACGCGCCCGGAGGCTCCGGGCGACGCGCCAGCGGCGCCTGGAGGGGGCGTGGGGACCGTTCGCTCCTCCTCCATGGAAGCCGCCGCAGGCCCGCCCGCAGGATCGGCGTCCGGATCGACGAACGCCTCGATGAACGGGTCGTGCGGCTCGATGGTGCGTGCGGGGGCGGAGAGCACGTTCTCGACGGTCATGGCTGCTCCTGTCAGGCCGCGACGAACGCCGTACGGGCGAGCGTGATGCGACGGTCGATGAGGGGGTAGACGAGGTCGACGACGAGGTTGGCGACGACGAACACGAGGGCCGCGAAGACGACCACGGCCTGCACGACGGGCACGTCGCGGTTGTTGACGGCGGTCACGACGAGACGGCCGAGGCCCAGGCGCGAGAACACCGTCTCGGTGACGACGGCGCCCGAGAGCAGTCCGCCGATGAGCACGCCCACCATCGTGAGCGCGGGGATCGCCGCGTTGCGGAAGGCGTGACCCAGCTGCACGCGACGCTCGCTGGCGCCCTTGGCGCGCACGATCTCGACATACGGCTGGGCGAGAGTCGACCGCAGGCTCCTCGACAGCAGCTGCGCGATGAACGCCCCGGAGGGGATCGCGATCGTGATCGCCGGCAGCACGAGACTCTCGAAGCCGTCGTTGCCCATCGACGGGAACAGCCGCAGCCGGAACGAGAAGGCCTGCAGCAGCAGGAGCCCGATCCAGAACACGGGAACGGACACGCCGAGCGGTGGCAGCGACGAGAGGATGTTGCGCAGCCACTGGGCCCGGGCGAGTGAGGCCGTCAGAGCCAGGGCGACGCCGAAGACGACCGACAGCACGAACGCGAACGCCGTGAGGGCCAGCGTCGGCGGCAGCGATTCGAGGAGCAGATCGGATGCCGGACGCCCGGTCTGCGTCGACACTCCGAAGTCGCCGGTCAGAGCCTTGCCGAGTGCGACGAGGTACTGCTCCCACAGTGGGCGGTCGAGCCCGAGCTCGCTGCGCAGCTTCGCCACGAGCTCGGGGTCGATGGCCTCGACGTCGCCGCCGCCGGCGAACAGCGTGGCGGCGTCACCGGGCAGCAGATAGAGGATGAGGAACGAGATCGTGTAGGCGGCCCACAGCACCACCAGGCCCTGCCCGATCCTTCGGGCGATGTAACTGCCCCACATGGTCTCGCTCCTCATCCTCTCGATGCCCGTGCGGGCTCTACTCGGCGATCCAGGCGTCGTAGAAGTCCAGGCGGCTGGACGCCTCGAACGTCAGCCCCTGCACCTTCGAGGCGGCCGTGATGGTCGTCGACAGCTGGTAGATCGGGATGCTGTAGCCGCCGGTGATCAGCAGGCTCGCCGCCTCGTCCACGACCTTCTGGCGCTCGGCCGGGTCGGTGATCGCCGCCTGCTCGTCGAGCAGCTCGTCGATCTCGGCCGGCTCGGTGCGCTTGGTGTTGTTGTTGGGGCTGGTGACGGAGAACACCGTGCGCAGCACATCGGGATCGGCGCGCGTCAGGTTGCCGTACGAGAAGTCGTACGTGCCGTCGGCGTTCGCGGCCTGCACGTCGGCGATGCTCGCGAAGGTGAGCTGCAGGTCGACGCCGATCTGGCGCAGCTGCTGCTGCACGAGCTCGAGCACCTCCTTGGGCGACTGCCAGTAGGTCACGTGGAAGCTGAGCTTCTCGCCGTCCTTCTCGCGGATGCCGTCCTCGCCCTCGGTCCAGCCGGCCTCGTCCAGCAGATCGGCGGCGCCCTCGGGGTCGTACTCGAGCACGTCGCTGAGGTCGGTGAAGTAGGGCGTCGACGACGCGAGCGGCGACACGGCGGGCAGGTCGTCGGGACCGAGCAGGGTCGACGTGATCTGCTCGCGGTCGATGCCCTTCTGGATCGCGAGGCGCACCTTCTCGTCCGCGAGCTTCTCGGTCGACTGGTTGGCGTACAGGTTGTAGACGACGCCGGGGTTCGCCCGGTTCAGGCTCCAGAAGTCATCGCCCTCGAAGAGCACGGCGTCGGCGGTGGCGATGCCGGTGGTGGCGTCGATCTGGCCCGACTGCAGGCTGCCGGTGCGGTTGCCCGACTCGGGGATCACCTTGTACGTGATGGTGTCGAGGTACGCCTCGCCGGTGTGGCCGGCGGTCGACGGCCCCCACTCGTAGCCGTCGCGGCGTTCGAGCACGGCGCCCTCGTTGGGCGTGTAGCTCTGCACCGAGAACGGACCCGATCCGACGAAGTCGCCGAGGCACCGGTCGGCCTGGCTGACGGCGGCCGTCGCGGGCGACAGCAGGCCGAGCGAGAACGTCGAGGTCGCCTGCAGGAACTGGGCGCTGGGCTCAGAGAAGTTGATCGTCACGGTGTGCTCGTCGACCACGTCGATGCTTTCGAGGCCGGCGAGGTACGACGAGCCGAGCGTCGCCTTGGCGCCGAGGGCGACGATCGCCTCGAAGTTCGTCTTGACGGATGCCGCGTCGATCGGCTCCCCGTCGGCGTAGGTGGGCCCGTCCTGGAGGGTGAACGTGAAGCTCGTCGCGTCGTCGTTCACCTCGAAGTCCTCGGCGAGCCACGGCAGGATGTCCCCGGTTTCGGGATCCTGGATCGTGAGCGAGGCGACGGTCTGCCGCGCGATGGCGATCGCGTCGTTGTTGCCCACCTGCTGCGGGTCGATGCACTGGCTGTCGACCGAGATCGCGAAGGTCAGGTTGCCGCCGGTCACCGGCTTCGCGTCGGCGGATCCAGTCGGGGCGGGGTCGCCGGCGCCGGTCGCGCACGCGGTGAGCGCGAGCGCGACGACGCCGATCGCCGCGAGGGCGGCGGTACGGGGTCGGGTGAACGACATGGGGGTCTCCAGAAGCTGTGACGGGCGAGTCGCGGCGGGCTGCCGGGCTCGTGGCTTCAGCGTCTCCGACCGGCGGGGCACAGCTCGATCGGCCCCGTCACACGACGGAAATCGAGGTCGCGCGTGTTCACATACCGTCACGCGGCGTCACACGCCCGGTCCGCGCGGGCACGCTCCCGAGCGTGCGCGGCGCCTTCCCGCGGGTGCTGCGCCACGCGACGGCGGCACCTTCCTGCGAGCGCTGCGCAGCGCGACACGTCGATCGCAGGAAACTGCCGCGATCGCTGTCCCGGTTCCGGGCGGGGAAGGCTACGGGGTGACGGGGACGGCGACCCCGAGGCGGGCGGCGATCGCGCCCGCGACCCGGTCGGTCTGGCGCAGCGACAGCGAGTCCGCCGCGGGACGGGTGAACGCGCCGGTCTCGGTCTGCGACGTGAAGGGCCCCATGGCGAACAGCGCGTCGTGCGCAGAGTCGTCGCTGCGCAGCACGCGGCCGTCATCATCCACGCGGACGCGTCCGAGAGCGCCGTCGTACTCGGCGTCCGTCACCCGCAGCTCGCTGCCGTGCACCGTCATGAGCTCGCGCAGTGCACCGTTCGTGCTGCGGGCCGCGTCGGCCGCGGGCAGCCACGCGTCGACGAGGACGCCGGCGACCGTCTCGCCCGGCACGCGGGGACCGGATGCCGCGAACCCGCCCGGTCCGGCAGTCACGGCGATGTCGGGGCCGAGGAAGCGCACCACTCCGGCATCGGAGAGGGCCAGCAGCTCCTCGAGGCGGTGAGGCGGCGGCCCGCTCGCGAGGTAGCTGAAGAACGTGTGGAACCGCACGGGCAGGCTGTGCGCCCGCGACCGTGCGTTCCAGCGCGCCTTCGGGATCTCCGACAGTGCCATGAACGACAGGAGTGCGGCGATGAAGACGCCCTGGGCCGGACTGTGCTCCTGGGTGGTCCGCAGCCGCAGGTCGTCGGCGATGTGGGCTCTCACCCGCCGCTGGACATCTTCCGCATCCCGGAACCGCGCGTCTGCGAGCGGGCGGTCGAACGCCGCCACGTCGAACCGGTCCAGCGGGTCGGGAACCACCGCGGCGATCGCCTCGCGCAGTGCCGGGGCGTCCCACGCGTGGGTGCGCAGCACGGGACGGAACTGCGCCCACGTGCTCGAGACCCGATCGGGGTGCCCCGTGAACAGCTCGCGATAGTGCCCGTGGAGCAGCTCCGCCGCGACGAGCGGCCAGACGTCGCGCTCGAAGTCGATCGGCCGCCCCGACGTCAGGAGCGCGGCGATCGCATCTGTAGTGAGCACTTCGCGCTGCGGCGGGTCGCCCTGCAGGGTCGAGGTCACCTTGGAGCGGTATGGCACGCCCCGGCGCGAGCCGAGGTGCAGCCGTGGCTCGCGGCCGGAGGCGAGGTAGCGCAGCGTGCCGTCGTCGGCCCGGTCGAAGCGTCCGCCGCGGCCCTGGGTCAGCAGGACCACGAGGTCGACGGCCGCCAGGCCCATGCCGCGCACGATGACGTCGGATGCCTCCGGGATCACCGAGAGGTCCGCGTCGGCGGTGAACGCCGGCGGCACGTAGACGAGCCCCGAGCGAGCGGATGCCGCGGCCAGCGCGGCCGACCCAGGATCGAGGTCGCGTTCGGTGTGACCGAGGCAATAGGCGACGGCATCCGTCACGATCTCGGTGCCGCCCGCCAGCACGACGAGGTGGCGTCCGCCGACGGCGGCCGGCCGCACCGCAGCCACGGTGTCGGCGTGCTGCCGGACGGTCACGCCGTCCGGGGCACCCGCCACGGTGGTGCGGAAGAACCAATCGAGGTAGTGGCTGTGCAGGCGCCGGGTCGGAAACCCCTCCGGACCGAGGGCCCGCGCCTCGGCCGCCGACAGCTCGTCGAGGTCGACGTCGGGCAGCCCGCCGGCGCGCCACGACTCGATCCACTCGCTGAGAGATGGGCCCGGACGCACGGGACCGTCGATCGTGCAGCTGTCGTCGGTGAACACCGTGACGTCGCGGGTCATCGAGTTGAGCTTGAGCAGCGGCGACTGGGCACGCCGCCAGATGCGGCCGGCGCCGGGCGGGTGGGGATCCACGAGGTCGATTTCGAGCAGCGTGTGCTCGTCGGTGCGCGCCAGCAGGCGCTCGAGGAGCATGATCGCCCGCGGGCCGGCCCCGACGAGCACCAGGCGCGCGTGGTCGGTCATCGCGCCGCGAGCGCCGGGCTCGTGAGGGGCGGAAGCGTCTGCGGCGCCGGCAGGCCCAGCAGGTCGCGGAGCGTCGCACCGTCCTCGTACGACCGTCGGTACGAGCCGCGCTCCTGCAGCAGCGGCACGACGCGCTCGGCGAACTCGTCGAGACCGTGCGGCGTCAGGTGCCCGACGACGGTGAAGCCGTCGGTCGCCCGCTCCTGCACGTACCGATCGATCTCGGCGGCGATCCGGGAGGGCGTGCCGACGAACGTGGGCGTGGCCGTGAGGCGGATCACCGTCTCGCGGATATTGAGGCCTTCGGTCTCCGACAGCTCGCGGAGCTTGGCGATGCGAGCCCTGACCGCGGCGTGCCGGTTCGCCCAGCCCCGTGCCGTCTCCGACCCGGTGTCGGGCTCGACGTCGGGGAGCGGCCCCTCGGGGTCGTAGCCGGAGAGGTCGCGTCCCCAGACCTGCTCGACGTAGGTGAGGGCGACCTCGGGCCGCACCTGCTGCCGCGCGATGTGCCGTGCCCGGTCGCGGGCGTCGTCGTCGGTGTCGCCGATGGCGAAAGTCGCGGCGGGCAGGATCTTGAGCGAGTCCTCCTCGCGGCCGTACCCCGCGAGCCGTCCCTTGACGTCGTCGTAGAACGCGCGGGCGTCGTCGAATCCGGTGTGCAGCGAGAAGATCACCTCGGCATGCTCGGCGCCGAAGGTGCGGCCGTCCGCCGAGTCGCCGGCCTGCACGATCACCGGGCGCCCCTGCGGCGAACGCGGCACGTCGAACAGCGCGTCGACGTCGAACTGCGGGCCGGTGTGGCGCACGCGCGCGGGTACGCCGTCGGCGAGGAAGTCGCCGGTCGCCGCATCCGCTCGCACACCGTCCTGCGGCCACGAATCCCACAGCCCCTTCGCGAGCGCGGCGAACTCGCGCGCCCGCTCGTAGCGGTCGGCGTGGTCGAGGTAGCCGCCGCGGCGGAAGTTCGCGCCGTGGAAGGCGTCGGAGCTCGTCACGGCGTTCCAGCCGGCGCGGCCCCCTGACAGATGGTCGAGGGTCGCGAGCTGCCGGGCGAGCTCGTAGGGCTCGTTGAACGTCGTGTTCAGCGTGCCGACCAGCCCCACGTGCTCTGTGATCGCGGCGAGGGCCGCCAGGATCGACAGCGTGTTCGGACGGCCCAGCACGTCGAGTTCGTGGATGCGCCCCTTGTGTTCGCGCAGCCGGAGTCCCTCGGCGAGGAAGATGTAGTCGAAGAGCCCGCGCTCGGCGGTGCGGGCGAAGTGCTCGAACGAGGCGAAGTCGATCTGGCTGCCGGCGGACGGATCGGTCCAGACAGTGGTGCTGTTGACCCCGGGGAAGTGCGCCGCGAGGTGGATCTGACGGGGACGGCTCACAGGACGACCTTCTCTCGCACGTAACGGCTCTCGGGACGCGACAGCTGGAGTCGCGACCGCAATGTGGTCTCGGTGCCGGGCGCGTTGCTGCCGTCGGCATCGCGCAGCACACCGGCGGCCCGTGCGAGCGGCACGACGTGTTCGGCGATGGCAGCGACGTCGGCGGGCTGGCGGGCGGGACGGAGCCGGATGCCGTCGACGCCGGCTTCAGCGAGCGAGACGATCTCGTCGACGACGTCGCCCGCGGTGCCGACGACGATGCGCGCATCCGAGGCGAGTTCGGCTCCGGCGAGGTCGTCGAGCCGCCGCGCGGCCCGGCGGGCGGTGTCCGCCGTGTCTTCCACGAGCACGAGCAGGTCGGCGAACACGCGCAGGCGTTCGCGGCCCTCGCTGCGCAGCACCGCCGCAGCGCCATCGAGCTCGGCGCGGATGGCTGCGGCATCCTCCGCACCGTGCGGCGTCGTGAAGACGAGGTCGGCGTGCTCCGCGGCGAGGCGGTACGGCACCGTCTGGTGCGCGAGCACCGTGATGAGCGGGCGGCCCTGCGGCGACCGCGGCACGATGGAGGCGCCGGTGATCGAGAAGAACTCGCCCTCGAAATCGATGTTGTGGATGCGGTCGGCATCGACGTAGCGACCGGACGCGGCATCCCGGATCACGGCGTCGTCCTGCCACGAGTCCCACAGCCGCGTCAGCACGTCGGCGAACTCGCCGGCCTCCCGGAACGCCGCGGCGATCTCGGGGGAGTCCTCGACCCGGCCCGAGGCGGGGAAGGCGTCGACGCCGGACGTGCGGCGGCCGAAGTTCGCCCGCTCGGCGGCTGATGCGCCCGCCACGAGGCGCACGCCGGCGCGGCCGCGGCTCGCGAAGTCCAGGGTCTGGATGCCCGTGGCCACGTGGAACGGCTCGGGGTGCGCGGTGGTCACGGTCGGCACGAGGCCGATGCGGGCGGTGAGGGGAGCGAAGTAGGACGCGAGCAGCACGGCGTCGAGGCGACCGCGCACACGATCGCGACGGAGACCATCGATGGGCTCGAAGCGATCGGCCAACGACAGGGCATCCTCGATCGTGGCGAGGACGAGGCCGGCGCGGTCCGCCGTGCGCAGCAGATCCCGCCAGTAGCCGGGAGAACTCAGCTCGCGCGGCCGGGCGGTCTGCTCGCGCCACGCGGCGGGATGCCACCCGGTGCGCTCCAGGGCGAGGGCGAGGTGCACCTGTTCTGTCACGGTCGTTCGCTCCTCACGGTCGATGCGGCGGCGTGCGGGCGGTGCGCCGAGGCCTCGCCGACACGGGAGTGCTCGCCGAGCCGGTGCCACGTGCGGTTGTGGAAGACCAGCGCGTCGCCTCCCGCTCGTGAGTCGGCGTCGCGGGCGATGTGCGCTTGCACGGCATGCGCGGCAATGATCGTCGAGCCCCCGGCATCCATCCGGCTGACGACGGCGCCGCGCACCCAGGCGCGCACGCCGCGGAACACCGGCTCGCCGGTCGGCAGCGGAGCCCACGACTGGGCGTCGGCGAAGCGGTCGACGCCACTGGTGGCGCCGAGTCTGGCGAGGTCGATGTCGTCGGCGTCGAGGAGGTGCACGACGACGGAGTCGGCCGCGAGGATCGTGGGCGTCGCCGACGAGATCGCGGAGACCGAGAACACGAGAAGCGGTGGATCGGCGCTCACCGAAGACACCGAGGAGGCCGTCAGGGCCACCGGGCCGCCCGGCCCGCTCGCCGTGATGACGGCGACCCCGCTGGGGTGGCCGCGGAAGAGCGATCGGAACTCGGCGGGCGAGATCGCGCTGCCGATCGATCGTCTCGAGGGATGCTGATCGGCTGCCGAGGCTCTGGGGGAAGCGGTCATGGCACGACGGTAGACGCGGCGTCCGGAGCGGCAGGAGGCCGCCGTGCAACACGAGGAAACGCGCGTTCACATGGCGGCGCACTCGGTGACCGGCCGCGCGGGCACGCGCCCGGTGCGGTTGCATGGTCGACATGTCGCAGATCGTCGTCCTCGTGGGCAACCCGCAGCTGTCGTCCCGTACGCGTCTCGTCGCGGAGGAGGTCGCGCAGCAGATCGCCGCCCGATCGGGGGCCGAGGTCGACGACACGATCGAGCTGGCCGGCGTCGCCGACGCGCTGTTCCGCTTTCCCGACGACAGCGTCGACGTGCTGTCGGCGCGCGTCGCGGACGCCGACGTCCTCATCGTGGCGAGCCCCACCTACAAGGCCACCTACACGGGGCTGCTCAAGGCGTTCCTCGACCGCTTTCCGACGGGTGGCCTGCGCGGCGTGACCGCGATCCCCCTGCTCACGATCGGGGCGCCCACCCACGCCCTCGCGGTGGAGCACGGGCTGCGACCCCTCCTCGTCGAGCTCGGCGCCTCCACGCCGACGCGGGGGATCGCGTTCCCCGCCGCCGACGTCGAGCGGCGGTCCGAGATCGTCGCCGCGTGGCTCGACGCCGAGTGGCCGGCCCTCGCCGGCGTACTCAGCACGGCGCAGGGTTCGGAGGCCGTCGCTTCCGCGGTGTAGTGAGCCGCGGCATCCGCGCCGGGAGCCGTCAGCGATCAGGCCGTCGCATCGCGGTCAGGACGTGCGGTGATCAGCTCCTCGCGCGGGCACCGCCGCGTCGTGCGGCGAGGTATTCCGGCGGCATTCCGGGACCGATACGGATGCCGACCTCATCGGCCGGCACCGCGCCGCAGTTGTCGCACACGGCCGCCGCGTGCACGTCCGAGTCGCACACGGAGTGCCGGTACAGGATCGGCGGGTCGATGGGCGAGGCCCATTCGTCGCCCCACTCGGTGAGGGCGATGAGTGCGGTGGCCAGCGCGTGGCCCTTCGGCGTGAGGACGTACTCGGCGGTGCCCTGGCGATCCATGATGCCGCTCGCGACGAACGCCTCCAGGCGGGAGGTGAGCACGTTGGTCGCGATTCCGAGGTTGTGCTGGAAATCGCCGAACCGCGTGACGCGCGCGAAGAGGGCGTCGCGGATGATGAGCAGGCTCCAGCGCTCGCCGACGAGTTCGAGCGAGCGTGCGATCGAGCACACCTGAGAGTCGTACGTCTTGCCCAGCATGGCTCGAATCTACCACTTGCGTGATGCAAGTTCGGCTCGCTAGTGTCGCTTGCATCACGCAAGTTCGACCGTTTTCGGTCGCGAGCAGAGGAGCACGGATATGACAGCGAACTTCACGACCACCATCACGGTCGGCGCCTCGGCGCAGGCGGCGTTCGACGCGATCAACGACGTCTCGAGCTGGTGGGGTCGCATCACCGGCTCCACGACCGCCGTGGGCGACGAATTCGTCTACGTCGTTCCCGGGCTGCACTACAGCGGCTTCCGTGTGATCGAGCTCGAACCCGGCCGACGCGTCGAGTGGCTGGTGACCGGCAGCTACCTCGACTTCGTCGACGACAAGCAGGAGTGGAATGGCAGCACCGTCCGCTTCGACATCGCGGAGGTGGACGGACGCACGCAGGTGACGTTCACCCACGACGGCCTGACCGCGGACGAGGAGTGCTACGACATCTGCACCAATGCCTGGGGCATGTTCGTCAACGGGAGCCTCAAGGCGCTCATCGACACCGGGGCGGGTGCGCCGTACGTCTTCGGCGGCGACGAGGCGCTGACGACCGTCGACCACGATGCGCTGCATCGCCAGGTGGCCGCCGCCGGCGCCGCCGGCAAGGCGGTCTGACCGCGGCGCCCGGGCTTCTTCGGATGTATCGGCGACGGGAGTCGCCGGCACCCGCGCGTGTGGTGCGCCCGTGTCGGCGGCTCCCGTTACGGTGAGATCCGGAGGGGACATGAAGACGAAGCGATTCGCCCGTACCTCGGCGCGACTGCCGCGACGAGGGCACGTGCTGGTGACGATCACAGTGGTCGACGAGAACGGGTTCACCTCCCAGTACGAGACGGTGCAGACGCCTGTCGGCGCGCTCCGCGAGGGTGTCGCCGCGATCCATCTCGCCGCTGTCGAGGCGGACGCAGCGGCTGACGCCGACTCCGCCTGACCCGGCGACATCTGCGCTTGTGCGATGCATTCGCGTTCCCTAGAATCGAACATAGATTCGATAAAGGAGTGCAACATGCGTATGGCTGCCCGAGAGGATGTTCAGGTCTGGTGCGAGCATGAACGACCGGTGCGCCTGGTCGTCGAAGGAGAACGCTGGCGCATCATCGACACGCCGACGCGATCGGACGGGGGGCTGCTCTTCCAGAGCTGGCGGTTCACTGCGCGCAGTGACGTGGACCACCGCACGCGCGTGATGGACGTCGAAGAGGTGGACGGGCACTGGATGCTCGTCGCGGCCTGGGAGTGAGCCGGGGAGCGCCGAACAGTCGTCTGCCGCAGGAAATGAGAAGTTCCGCAGAACTTCTCATCACACACGGGGCTCGCACCCTTGAAACCTGAATCGTGCGTCAGGTATCGTCCCGCAGAGCGGCTTCCCCCGAGCCGCTTCCGCGCTCTACAAGGAGGTACCAGCGCATGGCATCCAGCCGAGAAACCGCCGCGCCGATGAAGCAATCGAGCCTGCGGCGGGTCGTCACAGCGTCGATGGCCGGCACCGTCGTCGAGTGGTACGAGTTCTTCCTCTACGCCACCGCAGCGACGCTCGTCTTCAACAAGATCATGTTCCCGCCGTCGGACGACCCCTATGCGCCGATCATCGCCGCATTCGTGACCTACGCGGTCGGCTTCATCGCCCGGCCGCTCGGCGGCATCGTCTTCGGCCACTTCGGGGACAAGTACGGACGCAAGAAGCTCCTGCAGCTCGCGATCATCCTCGTGGGCGTGGCGACATTCCTGATGGGATGTCTGCCCACGTTCGACATGATCGGCTACTGGGCCCCCGCGCTCCTGGTCGCGCTCCGCTTCGCGCAGGGCTTCGCGGTCGGCGGGGAATGGGGCGGTGCGATCCTCCTCGTCGCCGAGCACTCACGCGACAAGACGCGCGGCTTCTGGGCGTCGTGGCCCCAGGCCGCGGTCCCGATCGGCAATCTCGTGGCGACCGTCGTGCTCCTTGTCCTCAGCCGCACGCTGACCGAGGAGCAGTTCCTCTCCTGGGGATGGCGCATCGGCTTCTGGCTCTCCGTCGTCATCGTCGCGATCGGCTACTACGTCCGGACCCGCGTGACCGACGCGCCGATCTTCCTCGAGGTGCAGCGAGAGGTCGAGCAGTCGAAGGCGGTGCGCTTCGGCGTGCTCGAGGTGATCAGGCGCTACCCGCGCGGCGTGGTGACCGCCATGGGCCTGCGCTTCGCCGAGAACATCATGTACTACCTGGTCGTGACGTTCTCGATCACCTACCTGGCGGTGGCACTCGAGGTCGACACCTCCGAGATCCTCGGCCTGCTCGTGATCGCGCACATCGTCCACATGATCGTCATCCCGCTCATCGGCGGCCTGACCGATCGGGTCGGGCGCAAGCCGGTGTACATCATCGGCACGATCGGCGCGGCGGCATGGGGCTTCGTGGCCTTCCCCATGTTCGACACCCGCAACCCGGTGATCATCGTCGCGGCGATCAGCCTGGGCCTGTTCATCCACGCCTTCATGTACGCACCGCAGCCCGCGATCATGTCGGAGATGTTCCCGACGCGCATGAGGTACTCGGGGGTCTCGCTCGGCTACCAGGTGACGTCCATCGTCGCCGGCTCGCTCGCGCCGATCATCGCGACCGCGCTGCTCGCAAGCACGGGCTCGTACGTGCCGGTCGCCGTCTACCTGGCGATCGCCGCGGCGATCACGCTCGTCGCGGCCGTGTCGCTGCGCGAGACGAAGGGCTCGTCGCTGCACGAACTGGACCGCCTCGACGAGGAGAAGCTGGCCTCCGAGAAGGTCGCCGCCGACGCCTGACCGCTTCCGCACGGAGGAACGCCCCGCCACGTGGTGGCGGGGCGTTCACCGTCGGCTGGTCCAGCTCCAGGGGTCAGACGCCCTGGCGTCTCGTCTGCGGCATCACCGGCGTCCTCCGCAGCACCAGCACGGTCGTGATCGCCAGGATCACGATGCCGATGGACTCCACGATGACGGCTTCGGGCACGAGCATGAGGTCCCAGGACGAGGTGATCCCGAACAGGCCCACGGTCAGCGCGAGGATGAGGGCGAGCAGCGTGGCGATGAGGAACAGCAGGCTCAGCACCGTCGCCAGCTGCAGCAGACGGCCGTGGAGAGCCAGCATCCCGATCGCGAGGACCAGTGCCGCGATGGCATTCAGGACGAACATCACCCCCAGGATGCCGCCGGTGCCGTTGAAGACCAGGAACAGGTGGATGGCGCCTGCCGCGAGGAGGGCGATCGCGCTGAGGATGCGCATCGTCCAGAGCACGCGCCCGGCGGTTTCGGTGGAATCGGTCATGCTGCTACCTGCTCTCCGGTGGAGGTGAGGTCGTCGACGCCTTCTCCAGGGAAACGAGCGCGCGAGCGCTCAGGTTCAACCGGACGAGCCACGCGACGTCGCGACCGAACGACTCGAGCATCAGCAGCAGCGCCGCGAGGGCGACCGCCACGTTCGCGGGCGGGGCCAGGACCTGGGCCGCGACCACGGTGAGCGCGATGCCGCACACGGCGGTGACGACCTTGCGCCAGTACCGCGGCGGCAGCGTGTGGCGCATCCACGGCAGCAGCCCGCCGGCGACCACGAACGCGTACCGCATGAGGCCGATGGCGAGCACCCACCAGCCGACGTACCGCACGTCGTAGATGCAGAGCACCAGCAGCAGGAACGCATCGACCTCCATGTCGAACCGGGCGCCGAGTTCGCTCTCGCTCGCCGTCCGGCGAGCGACGTAGCCGTCCACGCCGTCGAGCGCGAGAGCGCAGGCGACGAGCGTGACGAACAGGACGGTGCTCCCCACGGCCCCTCCACTCGCCGCCGGCGCATCGAGCGGAGCCTCCAGTAGCGCAGGCCCCGCCGCACCCTCGACCGCCGCGATCGTCAGCGCGGTGACGAGGCCGACGAGCATCGAGCGGGTCGCGGTGACCGCGTTCGCGGCTCCGAACCGCTGTGCGCGTCGACGGCGGAGTCCGACGGTCAGCAGCAGCGTGGACACCACGAGGTAGGCGAGCCCGAGCGTCACCGCGGTCGGCGACAGCGGAACCACGACGCCGATGGCGACCAGTCCGACCCCGCCCGCCGCCACCCACCACCAAGGAATCCACTGAACCTTTTCCATGTGCGCTCCGTGTACTCCCTATGGCGGTCACGGGGGACACGACGCAGGTACCCGCCGCGGTTCATCGCGATCCTGCGGAAGCCGCGCACGCATGGTGGACGATCGGGCCGGGGGAGGGCGAGTTCCGGTCGGAGCCGCTCCCCGTCCCCGCTGACAGCGAAGCGTCGGTGCGGACGCTCTGGACGGGCGTCAGCCGGGGGACGGAGGCGCTCGTCGCCCGCGGCGAGGTGCCGGCATCCGAGCGGGATCGCATGCGGGCGCCGTTCCAGGGCGGGGACTTCCCGTTCCCGGTGAAGTACGGCTACCTCAACGTGGGGCGGGTGGAAGACGGTCCTGCCGAGCTCACGGACCGCACGGTGTTCGCGCTGGTGCCGCACCAGTCGCGCTACGTCGTCCCGGCCGATGCCCTCGTCCTCGTGCCCGAAGGGGTCCCGCCCCGGAGGGCTGTGCTGGCGGGCGCGGTCGAGACTGCGGTCAACGTGCTGTGGGACGCCGCTCCGCTCGTCGGCGACCGCGTGGTCGTGGTGGGAGCGGGCATGATCGGGTGCGCGATCGCACGCGTGGCGCGCGGCATCCCGGGCATCGGAGTGACCGTCGTCGACGTCGACCCGGCGAAGGAGCGGCTCGCCCGTGGGCTCGGCGCGGAGTTCCTGCTCGCCCCGCCACAGCCACAGCGCCGGCCACCCGAGGCCGATGTCGTCATCGAGGCGAGCGGCAGCGGCGCGGGGCTCGAACTCGCCCTCCAGCTCGCGCCCACCGACGGCGAGGTGATCGTGGCCAGCTGGTACGGCAGCCGCCCCGTGCCCATCACGCTGGGCGCCGACTTCCACTCTCGGCGGCTCACGATCCGCTCCAGCCAGGTCGGCGCGGTGTCGTCCCGCCGTCGGTCGACCCGCACGACACGGGATCGCCTGGCCGTCGCCCTCCGGCTGCTCGAGGATCCGGCGTTCGACCTGCTGCTGGGCGGCACGTCGTCCTGGCGACAGCTGCCCGAGGTCACCGCCGCGCTCGCCGCGGGCACGGCCGGCGAACTCTGCCACACCATCGATTGGAGCACCGCATGACGTTCAGCGTCACCGTCCGCGACCACCTCATGATCGCTCACAGCCTGCGCGGCGACGTCTTCGGACCGGCGCAGCAGCTGCACGGCGCGACCTTCCTCGTCGACGCCACGTTCCGCGCCGACGAGCTGGACGCCGACGGCGTCGTGGTCGACATCGGCCGCGCGGGTGACCTGGTGCGCGAGATCGTCGGCGCGCTGACCTACCGGAACCTCGACGACGTTCCCGATCTCCAGGGCGTCAACACCACGACGGAGCGGCTGTGCCAGATCGTGGGCGACCGGCTGGCCGCGCGCGTTCGGGATGGCGCGGTCGGCGCGGCGCGGCTGACGGGGATCACGGTCACCCTCCACGAGTCGCACGTGGCGTGGGCGTCGTACGAGGTGTCGTTGTGACGAGCGGCCCCTCGGTCCGCTTCCTGGTCCCGGAAGGGGTCGACGATCCGCGTCGCGTGAGCGGCGGAAACGTCTACGACCGGCACATCCGCGACGGACTGCCGACCCGCGGCTGGGCCGTGGAGACGCTCGAGGTGGCGGACGCCGGGGACGCGGCATCCGCTCTCCGCCGTGCACCCGACGACGCGCTGGCGCTGGTGGACGGACTCGTGGCGGGGTGGGCACCGGACGCGCTCGAAGAGGAGGCGTCGCGGCTCCGCGTCGTGCTGCTGGCGCACATGGTGGTGGCGGCGTTCCCGGACACGACGGATGCCGAGGCCACCGCCGAGCGGCGCGCACTGGCCGCCGCGCGTGCGGTCGTGGCGACCAGCCGGTGGACCGCGGGCGAGCTGTCGCGGCGGGGGCTGACCGACCCTGGGCGCATCCGGGTCGCCGTACCGGGTGCGAATGAGGCCGCCCCGGGCTCGCCGCAGTCCGACAACGACCTGCTCTGCGTGGGCGTGCTCGCACCGCACAAGGGTCAGGACACGCTGCTGGACGCACTCGCGCAGCTCGCGAGGCAGGACTGGACCTGCACGATCGCGGGATCCTCGGAACCCTTCCCGGAGTTCGCGGCGACCATCGCCGGGCGTGCGGCGGCCTTCGACGGCCGGGTGCAGCTCGTCGGTGTGCTCGACGACGACGGGCTCGCCGAGGCGTATGGCCGCAGCGCGCTGCTCGTGGCGCCGTCCCGTGTCGAGAGCTGGGGCATCGCGATCGCCGATGCGAGGGCACGGGGACTGCCGGTGATCGGTGCCGCGACCGGCGGCATACCCGACGCGCTCGCCGGCGGTGGCGGCCTCCTCGTGCCGCCCGACGACCCCGCGGCGCTCGCCGAGGCGCTGGAGTCATGGATGTCGGGCCCGGAGCTGCGGGCGCGACTCCGGCGTGAAGCGCTGGCGTCGCGCGAGAGCCTGCCGAGCTGGTCCGACACCGTCGCGGACGTCGCCCGCGCACTGGAGGCGGCATGACCTCGATCTCGACGGCCACAGCCGACTGGCTCGCGCTGCGGGCACCGGCCGACGACGCCGCCCGCTCTCCGGAACTCGCGCACGAACTCGGCCGCATGCTGGCCGCAGCGCCCGGACCGGTGCTGCTGCACGACCTCGGAGCGGGAACCGGATCGATGACCCGCTGGCTCGCGCCGCGGCTTCCGGGTCCGCAGCAGTGGGTGCTGCGCGACGGCGATGCTGACATCGTCGAGCACCTGGACCTCAGCGCAGTGGCCGATGCCGAGGGTCGGCTCATCGACGCGCAGGTCGTCGTCGAAGACCTCGCCGCGCTGCCGAGTGACGCCTTTCACGACGCGGCGGCGGTGACGGCATCCGCTCTCCTGGATGTGATCACGAGGGCCGAGGCCGCGCACGTGGTCGCGGCCTGCGTCGAGGCCGGCACGCCCGCCCTCTTCAGCCTGACCGTGACGGGTGGGGTGCGGGTCCGCGCGGCCGGGCTGCATTCGACAGGGCTGCGTTCGCCGGCGCGGCATCCTTCCGGACCGGACGAGACGATCGAGCGGGCGGTCGCCGCCGCCTTCAACGACCATCAGCGACGCGACGCCGACGGGCGACGGATGCTGGGACCCGATGCGGTCGCGGTGACCGCGGCGCTGTTCGCCGAGGCCGGGTGGCACGTGCGCCGGGCCGCCACGCCCTGGCGCCTGAGGCGCGGTGACCGTTCGCTCGTCGCCGCCTGGCTGGAGGGGTGGGTCGACGCCGCCGTCGAGCAGCGGCCGGAGCTCACCGAGGAGGCCGAGGCCTATCGCGGTCGACGTCGGGCGCAGGCCGAGGCGGCCGGGCTTCGGGTGACGGTGTCGCACGAGGACCTGCTGGCGTGGCCTGGCTGACGAGCCTGCCCCTGCGCGCGCGGTCCGGTGTCCGGATCGCGGCGGCGCTGGCGGTCGTGGTCGGCACGATCGCCGTCGTCGGTGCCGCGCCGTTCGTCGCCGGACTGGCGTCGCTCTCGGCCTGGACGATCCTCGCCGCGGTCGCCTTCTCGGCGGTGGCGACCGCCGCAGCAGCTTGGCGGTGGCGGACCGTGTCGGCGGGGTTCGGACTTCCCCTCACCTGGGGCGAGGCCTTCGCCGCCTATTACCGGTCGCAGTTCCTCAACACGGTGCTGCCGGGCGGCGTCGTCGGCGACGTGCAGCGTGCCTACGTGCATGGCCGACGGCACGACCGTCTCGATCTCGCGGCGCGTGCCGTTGCGGCGGAGCGCATCGCCGGACAGCTCGTCCAGGTCGTGCTGACACTGGCGATCCTGCTGCCCCTCGGCCTGTCGTCGCCCCTGGCGCCCCTCGGGTGGATCAGCGGGGCCCTGGTGCTCCTCGCCGTGGCGGCGATCGCGGCGCTGGCCCTCACCCGCAGGGGCCGCTCTCTCATCCTTCGTGAATATCGGATGCTGCGGCCCGTGCTCTCCCAGCCCCTGACGCTCCTCGCCGTCATCGCGACGTCGGTCCTCGTCGTGGCCGCCCACGCAGCCACGTTCGTGGTCGCCGGTCTCGCCGTGGGGGTGGGCGCGGACGCCGGGGAGCTCGGCGTCGTGGCGTTGATCGTGCTCGCTGCGGCGGCGATCCCCGTCAACGTCGGAGGGTGGGGACCGCGGGAAGCCGTCGCTGCGGCCGCGTTCGCACTCGCCGGACTGGGCGCCGCCGCCGGAGTGGCCGTCTCGACGGCGTTCGGCGTGCTGACGGTCATCGCCGTCGCACCCGGGGCGATCGGGCTGCTTGTCAACCGCTTCCGTTCATCTCGCGGGAGGGGCATCATCGGGGATGGGAGACCCGTATGCGAGGCACTGAGCGAGCGGAGCGAGTCGAAGTGAGCGAGCGACCGTACGTCACGCTCAGCTGCGCGATGTCGATCGACGGCTATCTCGACAGCGCCGAGCCCCATCGGCTGGCGATGTCGAATGCGGCCGACCTCGACCGCGTCGACGATGTGCGCGCGCTCCACGACGCGATCATGGTGGGCGCGTCGACGGTGCGCCGAGACAACCCCCGACTGCTGGTGCGGGATGCCGCGCGGCGGGCGCGACGGCTGGCCGCGGGTCTGCGCGAATCCCCGGCGAAGGTCACCGTGACGGCGAGCGGCGACCTGGAGGCGGACGCCGCCTTCTTCACCACGGGCGAGGGACCGCGGATCGTGTACTGCCCGCAGGATCGGCAGGCGCAGCTGCAGGAGCGGCTGGGCGACCGCGCAATCGTGGTCGGTCTCGGTGACGACTGCGTCGCGATGGCGGAGCTGCTCGACGATCTCGGCGCGCAACAGGGTGTGCGGAGCCTGATGGTGGAGGGCGGCGGCACGGTGTTGACGCAGTTCCTCGGCGCAGACCTCGCCGACGAGCTGCATCTGGTCGTCGCGCCGTTCTTCGTGGGCGAAGCTCGCGCGCCGCGCGTCGTCGGGCCGGGGGCCTTCCCCTGGACGGCCTCCCGCCGCGCGCGGCTCGCCGACACCCGCAGGATCGGCGATGTGGTGCTGCTGCGGTACGCCCTCTCCGACCGGTTCGGGATGCTCGAGCCGGGGAGCGCCGAAGCCGGGCGGGAGCCGGTCTCCATCGAGCTCCCGTGAGTCTCGTGCCACCGGGTGGGCCGACCCGGGGATGGCGCACGCGGGTCGGGATCGCGGCATCCGTCGCCCTGCTCGTGGTGCTGCCGCTGGTGCCCGGCGTCGTGACGTCGGGATCGCCGCTCGCGTTCGCCCGCCTTCCCGTCGAGTCGATCGTCGTGCTGCTCGTGCTGGCGCTGCTGCCGTCGGCGTCCCCGCGTCTGCTCCCCGGAGCGCCGGCGCGGGGCAGTCGGGGCGTGTGGGCGTGGGTGCGCGTCGTGCTCGCCACGGCCTTCGGGCTGTTCGTGTGCCTGGCCATCGTGCTCGCCGGCATCGATGCGGGATACGAGGCGGCGCTCGGCATCCATTTCGTCCCGCTCGACTGGCCCCAGCTCGGCGACGCCTACGGTGTCGTCGCCGCCTCGATCGGTGCCGCGCCGGCCGCCGCGGTCGCTGTCGCGATCGTCGTCGTCGTGGGTGCGGTATCGGCCGGCCTCGCGTGGGCCGCCCTGCGCGTGGACACCGCGCTCCGCCGGCACGCGGGCCGCGGGCGTGCCGCGCTCGCCGCGGTCACCGCGGCCTGGATCGCGATCGCCGCGGTGGCGCCCCCGCTGGGCCTCGCGGACCCACCGGCGGCTGCGGCATCCACCGGCGCCCTCGGCTCGGCCGTGTCGCGCACCGTCACGGCACTGCACACCAGGGAGCTCGTCGCCCGCGCGATCGCGGACGACCCCTTCGCCGACGCGGACGAGGCGCAGCTTCTCACCGCGCTGCGCGGCAAGCACGTGGTCTTCGCCTTCATCGAGAGCTACGGCCGGGTCGCGCTGGAGGACGAGGGCATCTCGGTGGGCGTCGACGAGGTGCTCCACCGGGGTCAGGAGGCGCTGGCCGCGCGAGGCTACTCCGCTCAGAGTGCGTGGCTCACGTCACCCACCTACGGTGGCGCCAGCTGGCTCGCGCACGCGACGCTGCAGACGGGGATCTGGATCGACTCGCAGACGGTCTACAGCGAGGTGGTCCGCAGCGACCGGCTGACGCTGAGCGCGGCGTTCCGGGCCGCGGGCTGGCGGACCGTCAGCGACGTGCCCTCCAACACCCAGGACTGGTCGGTCGGGAGGGACTTCTATCGCTTCGACACGATGCTGGACGCGACGAACGTCGGCTACCGCGGTCCGTCCTTCGGCTACGCGCGCATCCCCGATCAGTACACGTGGAAGCACTTCGCCGATCACGAGCTCGCCGATTCATCGCGACCGGTGATGGCGGAGATCGATCTGGTCTCGTCGCACACCCCGTGGGCGCCGCTCCCCGAGCTCGTGCCGTGGTCGCGGATCGGCGACGGATCCGTCTACGACGGGCAGCCGGAGCGCAGCCGGCCCGCCAGCGCCGTCTGGGAGGATCCGCAGACCGTCCAGCGCTTCTACGGGCTCTCGATCGAGTACGCGCTCGGCTCGATGTTCTCATTCCTCGAGAACGTCGACGACCCGGATCTCGTGCTGATCGCGCTCGGCGACCACCAGCCGGCCGCGATCGTCAGCGGAGAGGATGCCGCGCGCGAGGTCCCGATCACCATCATCGCCAAGGATCCTGCCGTCTTCGCAGCGATCGCCGGGTGGGAGTGGGAGCCCGGCCTGCGGCCTGGCGTCGCATCGCCGACATGGCGGATGGATGCCTTCCGCGACCGGTTCTTCACGGCCTTCGGCGAGGACGGCTGAGCCCGGGCGGCCGGGCGATCTCATGCTGCGACGGAGCGTCTGGGCCTGGTCGCGATCGCCGCGAGGCCGCCGCCCACCGCGCCGAACAGGTGCGCCTGCCACGACACGCCGGCGGGTGCGCCGAAGACGCCGACGAGCATGCTGCCGCCGTACACGAAGGCCACGGCCGTCGCGATGAGCGCGTACAGGATGCCGTGGCCGAGCGACGGCGCGACGAAGGCACGGACCAGCAGGTAGCCGAAGTAGCCGAACACGAGCCCCGAGGCGCCTACGGTGACGACGCCGGGCGCGTTGAAGATCCACGTGCCGAGCCCGCCGACGACCGCGATGAGGGCCGTCACCGCCCAGAATCGGCCGATGCCGTCCAGCGCCACCAGAATCCCGAGGACGAGGAACGGGACGCTGTTCGCGAGCAGATGCGGCCATCCCACGTGCAAGCCGGGCCCGAACAGCACGCCGTCGAGCCCGTCGAGGGCCCACGAACGCAGGCCGAACTCGCGGTTCGCGTCGCCCGGCAGCAGGTCGTCCAGCACACGGACGACCCACATGATCGCGAGCAGCAGCAGCGGCTGTCCGACCCGGGCAAGGAGACCGCCCCCGCGTCGGGGCGAGGAGGATGCGCTCGTCACCTGCCTATCGTCGCATCCGCGGGGCGCCGGGCCGGGCGGTGCCCAGGGCTCAGGCTGATGCGGCGCTGCTGGCAGGATGACGGGATGACGTTCATCGTTCGTGTTCCTGAGCTGAGCGAGGCGGCGGAGATCGCCGACCTGCACGTGGTGACGTGGCGCGAGACCTATACGCACCTCCTGCCCGACGGGTTCTTCGATGAGGAGTACGTGCAAGGTCGCCACCGGCTGTGGCGTCGGCTGCTCGAGAATCCGAGGGAGGAGTGGTGTCTCCGCGTCGCGGAACAGGACGGGCGGATCATCGGACTGGCGACGTCCGGCCCCAGCACGGCGACAGAGGGGCAGGAGACGGCGCGCGAACGCCAGTTGTACATGCTCTACGTGCTCGCTGCCGAGCACGGCGCGGGAGTCGGGCAGGCGCTGTTCGACGAGGTCGTCGGGGACGAGCCGGCGCAGTTGTGGGTGGCGAAGGAGAACCCGCGGGCGATCGCGTTCTACCGCCGCAACGGCTTCGCGTTCGACGGCGTCGAGGAGGCCTATCCGGGCGTTCCTGCTCTGGTCGACGCGCGCATGGTGCGGTAGAGACGCTGACCGCTGACCGCTGACCGCTGACCGCTGACCGCTGACCGCTGACCGCTGACCGCCGACCCCTGACCGCTGGCGCCGATGGCAGCCCGTCAGCCGGCGAAGTCCGAGTCGTCCGTCCACGCGGCGATGTCGACGCCGTGGTTGTCGGGAGACGTGAGCGTCCACCACTCGGGAGCGTGGGAGTCGTCGGCCAGGCGTCCGCCGGCGGCGAGGGCCGCGGCGACGCGGGCGTCCACCTGGTCGCGAGGCACCGAGATGTCGATGTGCGTGCGGCCCCGGCCCGGCTTCGCCGGCTCCAGGGGGTGGAACCACACGTGCGGGTTCCGGCGCAGCGGGTCGATCGCGTCCTCGGCGCCCAGCGGGTCGTATCCCAGCGCTGCGCTCCAGAAAGGTCGCACGTGGGCGTCGGGACCCTGTGCCACGGCGATGCCGACGACGGTGAGCGCGGACGGGTCGGGCTCGAGGCCGAGTTCGCGGGCGGCGCGCGAGACCGCGGCCGCGAGTTCGGCATCCGCTCGGCTCAGCGCGCCGTCGCGGCGACTGAACGTCTTGACGAACACCCCTTCGGGACGCAGGTCGATGTCGGGGGAGTGGTCGAGCGCTTCGGCGATCGGCACGATGGCGGCCACCAGACGGGCGCCCTGCGCGAAGGAGTCCGCGCGGAAGAATGCGTGTGCACCCCAGTACAGGACGCGCCAGTCCGCCACGCCCTCCGACGCGTGGAAGGCGCGCGCGCTGATCGTCTCGAGTTCGGGTTCGATGGTGCCGTCTCCGAGCGGCGGCTGCGCCAGGATGATGCGTGCGAGCTGCTGCGGGCGTGTCAGCTGCGGCCAATGCCCCGTCGGCAGGTCGATGAAGGTGACGTCCTCGAGGGTGGTGAACTCCTGGACCGGAGCCGCACCCTCGTCGATCCACGAGCGCAAGTCGGCGACGGTGTATTCCGTGGCGACGGCCGTGACGGGAATGGCGCGCCGGCGATCGTCGTGGAGATGCTGGATGCCGGTGACCACGCCGGCGGGCGAGGCGATCGCGTAGGCGCGCATCGCCGTCATGCCGCCCTCACCGAGGTCGCGCAGGTCGGCCTCATCGAACTCGCTCCACTCGGGAAGCGGCAGATCGGCGCCCACGGGTTCGTACCCGGAGAGCAGCGGTGCGCCGTCGGGCGTCGGGAATCCGCCGATGAGGATGAGGCGGGCCACGCGGTCGGGGCGTGCGTCGGCGGCCGCATACACGATGCCGGCGCCGGCAGAGTGCCCGACCAGCACCACCTGGTCACCGGGCGCCGCGTCGATCGCCGCCACGACGGCGGCCACATGGTCGTCGAGGGTGATCGCCGAGCGATCGGCGTCCGCCGATTCCATGCCGGGAAGCGTGAGTGCCACGGGTCGGTGACCGGCCCGCTCGAGGGCCGGCGCGACTTCGTACCACGCCCACCCGCCCATCCACAAGCCGGCGACCAGGATGATGTCCACTTCGACTCCTCTGCGTGACGACGGTGTTGTGTGCGACGACGGTGCAGCCAGTGTGACGTGTGCTTCGGACATTGGCGACAGGGGAATACATGATCGCCGCCCACGATTGACTCTGATACCCCTAGGGGGTATGAATATCTCGTACCGATGAGGAGATCGCCGTGACGGAACCCAATCGCGACCACGACCGGGCCGGAGTCGCGCACGCCGAACAGCCGAGCGCCGGGCACGATCATGCCGAACACAGCCGCAGCGCAATGCCCCAGGCCGACCACGATCACGCCGCGATGGCTCACACGGACCACGATCACTCCGCGATGGGTGATGGCGCGCACGCCGGCCATGCGGGGCACGCGGGCCACGGCGCGGACCACGTGGCGCAGTTCCGCCGCCTGTTCTGGATCAACCTCGCGCTGGCCATCCCGGTGGTCGTCTTCTCGGGCATGTTCGCGATGCTGCTCGGCTACACGCTGCCCGACGCACCGCTCGTGCAGTGGATCTCGCCCCTGCTCGGCACGGTGATGTACTTCTGGGGCGGGTGGCCGTTCCTCACCGGCGCCGTGTCGGAGCTGCGGGCACGTACGCCCGGGATGATGCTCCTCATCGGACTCGCCATCACCGTCGCGTTCTTCGCGTCGTGGGGCGCGAGCCTCGGTCTGCTCCACCATGAGCTGGAGTTCTGGTGGGAGCTCGCCCTCCTCATCGTGATCATGCTGCTCGGTCACTGGATCGAGATGCGCTCGCTCGCTCAGACCACGTCGGCGCTCGACTCGCTCGCAGCGCTCCTTCCCGATGAGGCGGAGCGGGTCGAGCGCGATCGCATCGTGACGGTGGCCCCTGCCGAGCTGCGCGTCGGCGATGTCGTCGTCGTCCGTCCGGGCGGCAGCGTGCCGGCAGACGGGCGCATCGTCGGTGGCCGCGCCGACATGGACGAGTCCATGGTCTCGGGCGAGTCCCGGACCGTCGCGCGCACCACCGGGGACCTGGTCACGGCCGGCACCGTCGCCACCGACTCCGGACTCCGGGTCGAAGTGACCGCGACCGGCGACGACACGACGCTGGCCGGCATCCAGCGGCTCGTCGCAGAAGCGCAGAACTCGTCATCGCGGGCGCAGCGCCTGGCCGACCGCGCGGCCGGCTGGCTGTTCTGGTTCGCCCTCGGCGCCGCCGTGCTCACGGCGGTCGTATGGACGGCATTCGGGATGCCGGATGAAGCGGTCGTGCGCACCATCACCGTGCTCGTCATCGCCTGCCCGCACGCACTGGGGCTCGCCATCCCGCTCGTGGTCTCGATCGCGACCGAGCGCGCGGCGCGCGGCGGGGTGCTGATCAAGGACCGGCTCGCACTCGAGAGCATGCGCACCATCGGCGCGGTGCTCTTCGACAAGACCGGCACGCTCACCAAGGGTGAGCCCACGGTGACGGATGTCGCGGCCGCCGCGACCACCACCACTCCGACCCTGGACGCCGACGCCGTCCTGGCGCTGGCCGCGTCGGCCGAGGTCGACAGCGAGCATCCGCTCGCGAAGGCGATCGTCCGCGCGGCCGAGGCGCGGGGACTCGATCTCGAGGCAGCCACCGGCTTCGAGTCGTCGCCCGCCGTCGGCGTGACGGCGACGGTCGACGGACACGTCGTCCGCGTCGGCGGTCCGCGCCTGCTCGAAGAGGTCGGTGGCGCTGACGTGCCGGCCTCGGCCGAGTGGCGCGGGCAGGGAGCGATCGTGCTCCACGTCGTGCGTGACGGCGAGGTCGTCGGCGGGCTCGCGCTGGCCGACGAGGTCCGGCCCGAGTCGCGCGAGGCCGTCGACGCGCTCCACAAGCTCGGTATCGAGGTCGTCATGATCACCGGGGATGCGGAGCCGGTGGCGCGCGCAGTCGCCGAGGAACTCGGCATCCGTCGAGTGTTCGCGGGCGTCCGCCCTGAAGACAAGGAGCGCAAGGTCGCCGAGCTGCAGGCCGAAGGGCTGAAGGTCGCGATGGTGGGCGACGGCGTCAACGATGCCCCCGCGCTGGCCCGAGCCGACGTCGGCATCGCGATCGGCGCCGGCACGGACGTCGCGATCGCCTCCGCCGGGGTCATCCTCGCATCGAGCGACCCGCGCTCAGTGCTGTCGGTCATCGAGCTGTCGCGTGCGAGCTACCGCAAGATGACGCAGAACCTGTGGTGGGCGGCGGGGTACAACCTCATCTCGGTGCCGCTCGCGGCGGGCGTGCTGGCGCCGATCGGGTTCGTCCTGCCGATGTCGGTCGGTGCCATCCTGATGTCGCTGTCGACGGTCGTGGTGGCGCTGAACGCCCAGCTGCTGCGGCGGCTCGACATCCGTCCCGAGCGCAGCGCGCGGAGCGTCTTGGACCGCTGAGGCACGATGTCCCCGTCCGCCGGCGGCCGCCCGCCGCGGGACGGGGACCTCCCTCCGCGGCGCAGGGCCGGCCGCGACGATAGGGTTTGACGATGACGACGACTCCTCCCGGCTGGTACGACGACGGTCACGGCGCGCTGCGCTGGTGGGACGGAGCGCAATGGACGGAGCACGTCGCGCAGCCCGACCCCGTCTCGTCACCTGCTCCCACCGAGGCCGAGATCGTCGAGCAGCTCGGATTCGAGCAGCAGCCGGCCGTGGCTCCCGCGCTCGCGCCGGAGGCTTCGTCTGCCGCGCAGCCCGCGATTCCCGGACAGCCGCCGTACGCCGCCGCGCAGCAGTACGCCGCCGGGCCGCAGCATCCCGCCGCCCAGCAGTACCCGCCCGCGGCGCCGGGCGCCTACCCGGGTGCGCCCCTCGGCGGCGGATTCACCGCGGCCACCGAGCCGCGCAAGTCCAAGCTGTGGATCCTGTGGGTCGTGCTCGGCGTGGTGCTTCTGGGAATCGTGATCGCCGCCGCGGTCGTCATCCCGCTGCTCTTCCTCTCGGCCACCTCGGCGAACGGCGGCGCGCAGTCCGACGACGAGCGCGCGGCGGTCGCCACGGTCGAGGTCTACGACGATGCCTGGCAGGACGGCGATTGCGACGCCTTCACCACGGCCACCACCGAGTTCTTCCGCACCGACAACGGCTTCACCGACTGCGCGACCTTCGAAGCCGAATCGGACAGCTTCGACGAGAACTTCGATGACTACGAGCTGACGGTCACCGATGTCGAGACCCAGGGCGACGAGATCGCGGTGACCACGAGCGAGACGTTCACGGCGCTCGTCGACGCCGACGGCCAGCCTGCTGACCCGGCGCCGGGTTCGACCGTGTACCACTACACGCTCGTGCAGGTCGACGGCGCGTGGGTGATCGACGCCCTGACGTACGAATGAGCGCGCCGGATACAGCGCGCCCTCAGCACGACGCCCGGTTCTACCTCGCCTGCATCGGGATCGGGCTTCTTGCCGGGCTGCTGTCGGGCCTGTTCGGGGTGGGCGGCGGCACGGTCATCGTGCCGTTCCTCGTGCTGCTGCTCCGCTTCGACCAGCGTCTCGCGGCGGGAACGTCGCTGGCGGCGATCGTGCCGACGGCGGCCGTCGGCGTGATCTCGTACGCCGTGCACGGCTCCGTGGCCTGGATCCCGGCGCTGCTGCTCGCCGCGGGCGCCGTCGTCGGTGCGCAGGTCGGGACGTGGCTGCTTCCGCGTCTGTCGCTCACGGTCCTGCGATGGGCGTTCGTCGGATTCCTCGTCGCCGTGATCGTGAGCCTGTTCGTGGTCATCCCCTCGCGCGACTCCGAACTCACCCTGACCTTTCTGAGCGGCGTCGCTCTGGTCGTGCTGGGCGTGGTCACCGGCATCCTGTCGGGACTCATCGGCGTCGGAGGGGGGATCATCGTGGTCCCGGCGCTGATGGTGCTGTTCGGCACCAGCGACCTCGTCGCCAAGGGCACGTCGCTGCTGATGATGATCCCGACGGCGGTGTCGGGCACCATCGGCAACGTCCGCCGGCGCAACGTCGACCTCGTCGCCGCGGCGATCGTCGGCGTGGCGGCATGCACCACGACCGCGCTGGGCGCGTGGGCGGCCGTGCTGCTCGACCCGTTCGTGGCCAACGTGCTCTTCGCTGCGTACCTCCTGGTCATCGCGGTGCAGATGGCGTTGCGCGCCTGGCGCGGGCGCGCCCGCCCGGCCGGCCCGTCAGAAGCCGCTCGGTAGGATGGCCTGGTGCCAGTGAACCCCGAGCTCGTCGGCCGCGACTTCGCGCCGACGGCCCCCTACCTCGTGGGTCGCGAGAAGGTGCGCGAGTTCGCGCGTGCCGTCTTCGCCGATGACCCGCAGCACAGCGATCCCGCCGCCGCGCAGGCGCTCGGCTATGCCGATGTCGTCGCGCCGCCGACCTTCGCGATCGTCGTCGCGGATGCGACGCTGAAGCAGCTGCTCGGCGAGCCCGACTCGGGCATCGTGCTCCAGAACGTGCTGCACGCCGAGCAGAAGTTCCGCTCTTCGCGGCCGATCGTCGCGGGCGACGAGCTCACCGCGCGACTCTCGGTCACCGGCATCCGTGCGATGGGGGCGGCAGCGATGGTGACGAGCGAGTCCGAGATCACGGATGCCGCGGGCCGGCATGTCGTGACCGCGACGTCCATCCTGCTCGTGGGGGAGGGTGACCAGTGAGCGCCCTGACGAACCTCACGGTCGGAGACGTGGTCGCCGAACGCACCGTGCATCTCACCCGCGAGTCGCTCGTGCGCTATGCCGGGGCATCCGGAGACTTCAATCCCATCCACTACCGCGATGACATCGCGGCCGCGGTGGGGCTTCCCGGCGTCCTCGCCCACGGCATGCTCACCATGGGCCTCGCCGTCGGCACGATCGAGTCCTGGCTCGGTGACACCGGGCGCATCCTCGAGTACGGCGTGCGGTTCACCAAGCCCGTCGTGGTCGACCCCGAGACCGGCGCCGACGTGACAGTCGTCGCGAAGGTGGGCGCGGTCGATGACGAGTCGGCTCGGATCGACCTCACCGTCTCGTTCAACGACGCGACCGTGCTGGTCAAGGCGCAGGTGCGCGTCCGGATCGTCTGACGCATGCCCGAGGTCACTCCCCTTCCACTGTCGCGCCTCACGACGCTGCGCACCGGCGGTGAGCCGGCGCGCATGATCGACGCGTCGACGGCCGACGAGCTGGTCGCGGCGCTGCGCGATGTCTGGGCGTCCGGCGACGACTGGCTCGTGCTGGGCGGCGGCTCCAACCTGTTCGTCGGGGACGAGCCGTTCGACGGCACCGTGGTGCGCGTGCTCACCAAGGGCATCGAACGGATGCCGTCGCCCCTGGCCGGACGCGCACGGCTGCGGGTGCAGGCGGGCCACGACTGGGACGCGCTCGTCGCCTACGCGGTGGCCGAGGGCCTCGGCGGCGTGGAGGCGATGTCGGGGATCCCCGGCACCGTCGGCGCCGCTCCGGTGCAGAACATCGGCGCGTACGGTCAGGAGATCGTGCAGACGCTCAGCGAAGTGGAGCTGCTGGACGAGTCGACCGGCGAGGTGTCGACAGTGCCGGCCGCAGAGCTCGGGCTGGGCTTCCGGACCTCCGTGCTCAAGCATCACTACGGCTCGGCGCCCGCCCGTCGCGCGGTGATCCTGTCGGTGACGCTCGACCTCCCCGAGATCGGCCCCGGAGCCCGCCGCATCGCCGGCGACCAGCTGCGCACGGCGCTGCGGCTCGGTCCCGACGACGAGGTGACGCTCGCGTGGGTGCGCGAGCGCATCCTCGAGACGCGCCGCAGCAAGGGCATGGTGCTCGATCCCGACGACCCCGACACCTACAGCGCAGGCTCGTTCTTCCAGAACGCGGTGGTCTCGGCATCCTTCGCCCGCACTCTTCCCGACGCCTGCCCTCGATGGCCGGTGCATCCCGACCTCGACCCGGTGCTCGTCATCCCGCTCGCGAACTTCGACGGCTACGTGCCGCCGGCACCGACCGTCGAATCCGACGTCAAGGTGAGCGCCGGCTGGCTGATCGAGCACGCCGGCGTCCGCAAGGGCTTCAAGCTGCCGCGCTCGCGCGCCGGCCTGTCGACCAAGCATGCGCTGGCCCTCACCAATCGCGGGAGCGCCACCGCCGCCGAGCTCGCCGAGCTCGCCCGCTTCATCCAGGGCCGCGTGCAGTCCGAGTTCGGCCTGGTGCTACAGCCCGAACCGGTGCTGGTCAACGTCGAGCTCTAGCCTCAGCTCCCTTCCCCGTCCGCGCGGTGGCCCTCGTCGTCATCCGCGAGCAGCGCCGTGCGGTGCGCGGGCGCCAGGTTCGCCAGCGCCGCCGCCAGTTCCATCACCAGGTCGATTCGCCGTCCCATGGGGGGTCCTTCCGTTGATCGTCCTCATCAAGGACGACGAACGAACCGGCCGCCGGTCGACGAATCGGATCGACTTCCTCGCGCGCGTGCGTCACCTCATCTCGATCTCGGCCGGGGTCTGGTGCGAAAAGTCGGGCCGGTGACGGCGACACGCCGATGACGGATGCCGCGGCCCGGCGTGTCGCGTGACGGACCCGACTTTTCGCAGCAGAGACGGGCGGTGGTACGAAGAACGCGGATGCCTCGAACCGAGGCATCCGCGTTCCGTGACGTCGCGTGCGGCGGGCGCGCTACGAGGCGAAGAGGCGCTGCAGGCGCTGCACACCCTCGAGGAGGGCGTCGTCGCCGAGTGCGTACGAGAGGCGCAGGTACCCGGACGGGCCGAAGGCCTCGCCGGGCACGACGGCGACCTCGGCCTCTTCGAGGATGAGGTCGGCGAGCTCGAGCGACGTGGTCGGCGTCTTGCCCGCCCACTCCCGGCCGAGGAGGCCGCGCACGTCGGGGTAGGCGTAGAACGCGCCCAGCGGCGTGGGCACCTCGACGCCGTCGATCTTCGACAGCTCGGCCACGATCGTGCGGCGGCGGCGGTCGAAGGCCTGGCGCATCTGCTCGACCTCGTCCTGCGGGCCGGTGAGCGCCGCGAGCGCCGCGCGCTGCGCGATGTTGTTGACGTTCGAGCACAGGTGCGACTGGAGGTTGCCGGCGATCTTGATCGCCTCCTTCGGCCCGACCATCCAGCCGAGGCGCCAGCCGGTCATCGCGTAGGTCTTGGCGACGCCGTTGACCAGGATCGTCTGGGCCGCGGCATCCGGAACCGCCTCGACGATCGAGACGGCCTTCACCGGCGCGTCCGAGCCGTCGGCCTGCCCTGAGCCTGTCGAAGGGTAGACGAGGTTCTGGTAGATCTCGTCGGTGATGATCCAGATGCCGTGCTCGACGGCCCATTCGCCGATCGCCCGCGTCTCTTCGAGGGTGTACACCGATCCGGTCGGGTTCGACGGCGAGACGAACACGAGCGCCACCGTGCGCTCGGTGCGCGCGGCCTCGAGCTGCTCGACGGTCACCTTGTAGTGCTGGTCGGCACCGGCGAACACCTCGACGGGGATGCCGTCGGCCAGGGCGATCGCCTCCGGGTAGGTCGTCCAGTACGGCGCCGGGAGCAGCACCGCGTCGCCGGGGTTCACCACGGTCTGGAACGCCTGGTACACCGCCTGCTTTCCGCCGTTGGTGACGATGATCTGCGACGGGTCGACCTCGAGGCCGGAGTCGCGCAGCGTCTTCGCGGCGATCGCCTCACGGAGCGCGGGCAGGCCTGCGGCCGGCGTGTAGCGGAAGTTCGCCGGGTTGTGCAGCGCCTCGGCGGCGGCATCCACGATGAACTGCGGGGTCGCGAAGTCGGGCTCGCCGGCTGCATACGAGATGACCGGCCGGCCGGCGGCCTGCAGTGCCTTCGCCTTGGCATCGACCTTGAGGGTCGCCGACTCGGCGATGGCGCTCAGCTTGCGGGAGAGCGTGGGCGTACGGGTGAGCGGTGCGGGTTCTGTCACGCTTCGAGCGTAGTCGGCGCGCGCGTCGCGGTCAGGGGCCAATCGCCCTCGACCGGACCGAGACTGTGCGCGATGCCGGGCGCGCGCGACGGAGCGTCCGGCATCGCGCCCGACCGCGGGCTTCCCGGCACCGCGAGCGCGCGGTAGCCTGTGCCTCGTGGAAGCCTGGATGCTGGCAGCCGTCGTGCTCGCGATCGTGCTCGTCATCGCGGGCGGGATCGCCTGGTGGCTTGCGCGCGGCTGCAGGCTGACCATTGTCGGCGCCACCGGCGCGGTCGTGGGCGGCGTGCTGTCGCTGATCGCGCTTGTCGTGCTGCTCGACCCCGAGGCGGGCCTCCGCGCCGCCGCGATCATCACGACGGGCTCGGGCGTCTGGCTGCTCGCGTGGGCGCTGGCGGGCGGCATCCGCGGCCAGCGGCTGCTCCGCGCGGAAGAGCGAGCGGATGCCGCGGCTCGCGTCGCGCCGTCGGTCCTTCCTGTGACGGCGACCGCCGAGCGCTGACCCGCCCGGGCCACTCGGCCGAACCGCCGGGGCAACGGTGCCGACCCGGCGCAGACGGCGCCCCGCGGACGGCGCCCCGTGCACGGCGACCCCCGGGCCGCGGACGGCGCCCGGCGCACGGCGAACCCCGGGCCGCGGCATCCACCGAATGGGGGATGCCGATCGCGCGGATGGCCGCTGGTCGAGCCCCGCTCACCCGGCCAGGCTGGGGAGCATGCAGATCCATGCGGGTGAGGATGCGGTCGCGGTACGGGTGCGCGACCTGCGGAAGACGTACGGCGACCGTGCCGTCGTGGACGGGGTGTCGTTCGACATCGCGCGGGGCGAGACGTTCGCGCTGCTCGGTCCGAACGGCGCGGGCAAGTCCACGACCGTCGAGATCCTGGAGGGCTACCGGCGCCGCACCAGCGGCGAGGTCGAGGTACTCGGTGTGGACCCGGGGCTCGGCGGGCTCGACCTGAAGGCGCGGCTCGGCATCGTCCTCCAGTCGACCGCGCAGTCCGGGCTGGCGACGGTGGGCGAGCAGCTGCGGCAGTTCGCGGGGTTCTACCCGGACCCGCGCGACGTCGACGAGGTGATCGCGGCTGTCGGCCTGCAGGCGCAGGCGAAGACGCGCATCTCGAAGCTGTCCGGCGGGCAGCAGCGGCGCGTCGATGTCGCCCTGGGGATCATCGGGCGTCCCGACCTGCTGTTCCTCGACGAGCCGACGACGGGGTTCGATCCGCACGCGCGCCGCGAGTTCTGGGAGCTCATCCGCGGGCTGCAGCGCGAGGGCACGACGATCCTGCTCACCACCCATTACCTCGACGAGGCCGCGCAGCTCGCCGACCGGGTGGCGGTGATCGCGGCCGGTCGCATGCGGGCGATCGGCCCGGTCGCCGGATTCGGTGGAGAAGAGGCACGCACGCCGGTCGTGAAATGGGTGGAGGGCGGGATGCCGCGGCAGGAGCGCACCGCCGATCCCTTCGCGTTCGCCACAGCGCTCGCCGCACGTCTCGGCGGCGCCCCCGCCGAGCTCGAGATCATCCGGCCGAGCCTCGAGGACATCTACCTCGCGCTCGTCGCCGAGGCGGAGGCCGAACCCGCGCGGCCAGACGCTGCGCGCGACGCGCCGACGGCGAGGGGACAGGTCGTGGGGACCGTCGACGACCCGACGGACACGGCCGCGACGACGGGAGGAGCCCGATGAGCACGGCGACGCGCAACGTGGCATCGACTCAGGTGAGCCGCACCCGGCGGCGGGGGCTTCTCGCCGTCGGTGTCTGGCAGGCACGGTTCGAGCTGGTGCAGTATTTCCGCTCTGGCGACACCCTCTTCTTCACCTTCCTCTTCCCGATCTTCATGCTCGGGCTGTTCAGCGTGGCCTTCGGGTCGGACGGCGACGTGCAGCTCGCACCGAACGTGCCGGCCATCCCGATGGCGCAGCTGTATCTGCCAGGCATGATCGCCGCCGGCCTGCTGCTGTCGGGCTTCCAGAACCTCGCGATGGACATCGCGATCGAGCGCTCCGACGGCATGCTCAAGCGCCTCGGCGGCACGCCGCTGTCGCCGGTGAGCTACTTCATCGGCAAGATCGGCCAGGTGCTCGTGACGGGGGTGCTGCAGTCGGCGCTGCTGCTGCTGTTCGCCTCGCTCGTGCTCGGCGTGGAGCTTCCCACGGCGCCGGAGAGCTGGGCGACGTTCGCCTGGGTGTTCGTGCTCGGCATCACCACGTCGGCGCTCCTCGGAGTGGCGCTGTCGGCCGTGCCGCGCACGGGCAAGAGCGCGACCGCCGTGGTCGTGCCGATCGCGCTCGCGCTGCAGTTCATCTCGGGCGTGTACCTCACGTTCTCGCAGCTGCCCGAGTGGCTGCAGAACGTCGCCGGGCTGTTCCCGCTCAAGTGGATGGCCCAGGGGATGCGGGCCGTCTTCCTGCCCGACCAATACGCCGCCCTCGAGCAGAACGGCGAGTGGGATCTCGGCGGGGTCGCGATCGCCCTGCTGGTGTGGCTCGTCGTCGGGCTCGTGCTCTCCCGCATCACCTTCCGGTGGATCCGCCGCGATGCGTGAGCCCGTTCGCACGCCGCGCGGTGCTGCCGCCGGACCGGCGCGGCTGCGAGGGGGGACAGGGGTCGCAGGGGCTCAACGGTCGGGAGCGGTGCCGTCCCGTCCGGTCGGCGCGTGGCCCGCGGGCGCACCGCCGCGTAGCCTGACGATGGCCGGCTCCCCGCGGTGAGCCGAGTCCGGGCGAGACCCGCACGAGGAAGCGAGGGCGACACAGCATGCTGAGCGAGCGCCGGTGGGACGCGATCGTGTGCATCGTCGCGGCGGTGATCGCTCTCGCGCTGGTCTTCCTGTTCGCCCCATCGAGCGCCGCGCGCACGGTGATCGGGCTCGGGGCGATCGCGCTCTTCGTGGCGGGGTACGCGGTCATCGGCCGCGCCGCCGTCGAGCCGCCCCGAGCCGCCTGGCGCTACCCCGCCTTCCTCTCGGTGGCCGCCGTCGCGGTGGGCATCGGTGTCGGAGCGGCGCCGTTCATGGCCATGCTCCAGACGCTGGCCTACCCGCTCGTGTGGGTCATCGGCGACTCCCGGCAGCGGGGGATCGGCGGATCGGTGGTCATCGCCGGCAGCGTGTTCATCGGGGTCATCATCGGGTATGGCGCAGACATCGATTCGGTGCTCGCCGGGGCGACCACTGCCGTCTTCTCGCTGGCCTTCGCGATCGCGATCGGGTTGTGGATCGCCCGCATCGCCGAGTACGGCGAGGAGCGCGAGCGCCTGCTGACCGAGCTGACGGCGGCGCAGGGACAGGTGGAGGCGCTGAGCCGCGAGCGTGGCGCCTCGGCGGAGCGCGAGCGCCTGGCCCGCGACATCCACGACACGCTCGCACAGACGCTCGCCGGCCTGGTGATCTTCGCCGAGCGGGCGGGTCGTCAGTCGCGTGATGGACAGACGGATGCCGCGGCCTCCACCATCGCGACCGTCGAGCAGGTGGCGCGCGATGCGCTGGCCGAGGCGCGGGCGCTCGTCGCGCGAACGGGCGCCGTGCCCCGCGAGCCCGCCTTCGCCGCCGCGGTGGAGCGCCTCGTGGAGCGGTTCCGCGCACAGGGCCGCGCGGCGATCGAACTCGACACGGACGGCGTCGCCGCCGACCTCGATCGTGAGACGCAGGTCGTCCTGCTCCGCTGCCTGCAGGAGGCGCTGTCCAACGCCGCCAAGCACGCCGACGCCGACCTGGTGCGCGTCCGCGTCCGTGTCGAGCCGGACGGTCTCGCCGCTCTCGAGGTCGCCGACGACGGCCGCGGCTTCGAGCCGGCGGCGGCCGGCGCGGGGTTCGGACTCGAGGGCATGCGGGAGCGCGTGGCGCTGGCCGGCGGTGCATTCGAGGTCGCCTCGACGACCGGCGGCGGGACGGCGCTGCGGGTGCGCCTTCCGCCGGCACAGCCGGCCGATCTCGACGAGGTCCGTGGAGGTGGTCCGGCATGATCCGACTGCTCATCGCCGACGACCATCCCGTGGTGCGCGCCGGGCTGTCGGGACTGCTCTCGGACGAGCCCGGCTTCGAGGTCGTGGCGGAGGCGTCCGACGGCGACGAAGCGGTGCGCCTCGCGGTCGCGACGCGGCCCGACGTGGTGCTGATGGACCTGCGGATGCCGCGCGTCGACGGTGTCGCCGCCACGACCCGGATCGCGGCGGGCGAGGCGGGCGACCCGCCGCCCCGCGTGCTCATCCTCACCACCTACGAGTCCGACGACCAGATCCTCGCGGCCATCGAGGCGGGCGCCTCGGGGTATCTCCTCAAGGCGGCCCCGCAGGCCGAGATCGTCGCCGGCATCCGCTCGGTCGCGGCCGGCCAATCGGCGCTCTCGCCGCAGGTGGCCGTGCGCCTGGTCGAGCGGATGCGCCGGCCGGCGCCGGAGACCGTCCTCACCCCACGCGAACTCGACGTGCTGCGGCTCGTCGCAAGAGGCCACAGCAACAAGCAGATCGCCGTCGCACTCGGCATCGGCGAATCGACCGTGAAGACGCACCTGCTCAAGATCTTCGAGAGGCTCGGCGTCACCGACCGCACGCGGGCGGCGACGCTGGCGATGGAGCGCGGCCTCCTCGCCTAGCCGATGGACGACGGATGCCTCGGACCGGCCGGTCCGAGGCATCCGTCGTCGAGGGTCAGTTGAACTGGTTCATCGTGTTGTGCTGGCCGCCCGCCTTCAGGGCCGCGTCGCCGGCGAAATACTCCTTGTGGTTGTCGCCGAGGTCGCTGCCGGCCATGTTCTGGTGCTTGACCGTGGCGATGCCCTCGCGGATCTCGCGACGCTGCACGCCCTTCACGTAGGCGAGCATGCCCTCGTCGCCGAAATAGCCCTTGGCGAGGTCATCGGTCGACAGGGCCGCCGTGTGATAGGTCGGCAGCGTGATGAGGTGGTGGAAGATTCCGGCGCGGGCGGAGCCCTCACGCTGGAAGGTGCGGATCTTCTCGTCGGCCAGCCGCGCCAGCTCGGTGTCGTCGTACTGGACGTTCATCAGGTCGCCACGGTCGTAGGCCGAGACATCCTCGCCCTGCTCCGCGAGCATGTCGTACGCCTGCTGGCGGAAGCTGAGCGTCCAGTTGAACGACGGGCTGTTGTTGTAGACGAGCTTCGCGTTCGGGATCTCCTTGCGGATCGCGTCGACCATGCCGGCGATCTGCTCCACGTGCGGCTTCTCGGTCTCGATCCACAGCAGGTCGGCACCGTTGCGCAGCGACGTGATGCAGTCCAGCACGACGCGCTGCTCGCCGGTTCCGGACCGGAACTGGTACAGGTTGCTGGCCAGGCGCTGCGGGCGCAGCAGCCTGCCGTCGCGCTTGATGACGACGTCGCCGTTGCCGAGGTCGGCCTCCGAGATCTCTTCGACGTCGAGGAACGAGTTGTACTGATCGCCGAGGTCGCCCGGCTCGTGCGTCACCGCGAGCTTCTGCGTGAGGCCGGCGCCGAGCGAGTCGGTGCGGGCGACGATGATGCCGTTGTCGATGCCGAGCTCCAGGAACGCGTAGCGCACCGCGTTGAGCTTCGCGATGAAGTCCTCGTGCGGGACGGTGACCTTGCCGTCCTGGTGGCCGCACTGCTTCTCGTCCGACACCTGGTTCTCGATCTGGATGGCGCACGCGCCCGCCTCGATCATCTTCTTGGCGAGGAGATACGTGGCCTCGGGATTGCCGAAGCCGGCGTCGATGTCGGCGATGATCGGCACGACGTGGGTCTCGTAGTTGTCGATCTGCGACTGGATGAATTCCGCGGCGGTGTCGTCGCCGGCGGCACGCGCCCCGTCGAGCTGGGTGAAGAGCAGGTCGAGCTCGCGCGCGTCGGCCTGGCGCAGGAAGGTGTAGAGCTCCTCGATGAGGGCCGGCACCGACGTCTTCTCGTGCATCGACTGGTCGGGAAGGGGACCGAACTCCGAGCGGAGCGCGGCGACCATCCAGCCCGACAGGTAGAGGTAGCGCTTGTTCGTGCTCTTCAGGTGCTTCTTGATCGAGATCAGCTTCTGCTGCCCGATGAAGCCGTGCCACACCCCGAGCGACTGGGTGTACACCGACGAGTCGGCGTCGTACTCGGCCATGTCGCGGCGCATGATGTCTGCCGTGTACTGGGCGATCTCGAGTCCGGTGCGGAAGCGGTTCTGCGCGCGCATGCGGGCGGCGGACTCGGGGTCGATGGCGTCCCAGCTGGAGCCGTGCTGCTCCTTGAGCGCCCGGATGGCGTCGATGTCGTCGTTGTAGGCGGTCATGGTGTGTCCTTTGCGGTAGGTGAGTTCGTGTCCCGAGAACTGGTCTTGGTGTCCCGATCTCCACCGGTCGAGCGGTCGCAAGCGGGGGAGATCGGGACACGCAAGACGCGTCAGTCGGTCTCGATCAGGAAGCGGGAGTACGCCGGCAGTGTCAGGAAGGCCGGGAACTCCTGGCCCAGGGCGACGTCGCGGAAGACCTCCGCCGCGTCGTCGAACCGGTCTCCTTCGTTCCGCTGCACCTCGCCCAGCACCTGTGCGATCAGGCCCTCGATGTACTCGCGGGTGATCGCGGTGCCGTCGTCGGTGGTGCGGTCCTGGTGGATCCACTGCCACACCTGCGAGCGCGAGATCTCGGCGGTCGCGGCATCCTCCATGAGGTTGTCGATCGCCACGGCGCCCAGGCCCCGCAGCCACGCCTCGAGGTAGCGGATGGCCACCGACACGTTGGCGTGCACGCCCGCGGCCGTGACCGGACGCCCGATGTGCACGTCGATCAGGTCGGCCGCGCTCACGCGCACCTCGGGACGCTGACGGTCGAGCTGGTTCGGGCGATCGCCCAGCACCGCGTCGAACTCGGCCCGCGCGACCGGGATCAGGTCGGGGTGGGCCACCCACGTGCCGTCGAACCCGTCGCCGGCTTCGCGCTTCTTGTCGGCCGCGACCTTCTCGAACGCCGTCGCCGTCACCTCGGGGTCGCGGCGGTTCGGGATGAACGCGCTCATGCCGCCGATCGCGAAGGCGCCGCGCTTGTGGCACGTCTGCACGAGCAGCTCCGTGTAGGAGCGCATGAACGGCACGGTCATCGTGACCTCGCTCCGGTCGGGCAGCACGAACCGTGCACCGCGGCCGCGGTAGTTCTTGATGATCGAGAAGATGTAGTCCCAGCGGCCGGCGTTGAGGCCCGCGCAGTGGTCGCGCAGCTCGAAGAGGATCTCCTCCATCTCGAACGCCGCCGGCAGCGTCTCGATGAGCACCGTCGCGCGGATCGTGCCGTGCGGGATGCCGACATGCTGCTCGCTGAAGGTGAAGACGTCGTCCCAGAGCTTCGCCTCTTCGCTCGACTCGAGCTTGGCGATGTAGAAGTACGGTCCGCGGCCGTTCGCGATCAGCTGCTCGGCGTTGTGGAAGAAGTAGAGCCCGAAGTCCACGAGCGAGCCCGACGCGGCCATCGTGCGGCCGGTGCGGTCGGTGAAGCGGATGTGCTGCTCGGGCAGGTGCCATCCACGGGGGCGCATCACGATGGTGGGCGTCTCGGCGGCCGTGACCTCGTAGCGCTTGCCTTCGGCGCTGGTGAACGAGAGCTCGCCGCGGATCGCATCGCGCAGGCTGAGCTGGCCCTCGATCACGTTCTTCCACGTCGGGCTGGTCGCATCCTCCTGGTCGGCGAGCCACACCTTCGCGCCCGAGTTCAGCGCGTTGATCGTCATCTTCGGGTCGGTCGGACCGGTGATCTCCACGCGGCGGTCCTCGAGGCCGGGACCGGCCCCCGCGACCTGCCACTCGGCGTCCTCGCGGATGTGCCGGGTGTCGTCGCGGAACTGCGGGTCGTGGCCGTTGCCGATCTCGAAGCGGCGGCGCATGCGGTCGGCGAGCCGGTCGTGCCGACGGGCGCCGAACCGGTGGTGGAGCTCCGTGAGGAATGCGACGGCCTCGGGAGTCAGGATCTCGTCGTACCGGGCCGACATGCGGCCGGCGATCTCGATCGAGGGCTCCTGGGTCGTGGTGGGGATGGGTCCGGTGCGCGTACGCATCGGAGTGGCGGTTGCAGGTGTCATGTCCCTGTCCTGTCTGTGCGGTCCCGGTCGTTGAGCGAGCTTGCGAGACGAAACGTGTTCGGTGGGTTCGAGGCGTTTCGTCTCGGTCGCTGGCGCTCCCTCGCTCAACGGCCGGGGAAGCGACGTGTAGTTGTCGGAGGGATGCTCCACCCGGCGTGTGGGCCGGGTCGGGGCATCCCGTGATCCGCGTTCTGGATCAACCGTCGGTCTGTCGTGGAACCACTCTGCGGTGAACTTCCGCCCTCAAACCCACGATTCGCGGTGTGAACTTTTCGGCTATTTCTGCTTTTGTGACAGAATTGCCCCATGACGACGACGTTGACCACCGATCGGGCCGGTGAACTCCCCGACGATGAAGAGGTGGATCCCTTGACCATCGGCCGCCGCATCCGGCAGCTGCGCACCGACCGCGGCATGACGCTCGAAGAGCTCGCGGGGGCAGTGGATCGCGCCCCCAGTCAGCTCTCGATGATCGAGAACGGGCGCCGCGAGCCGAAGCTCACGCTGCTGCAGGCGATCGCACGGGCGCTCGGGTCGTCGATCGAGGCGATCCTCGAGTCCGAGCCGCTCGACGAGCGGGCCACGCTCGAGATCTCGCTCGAGCGGGCGATGCGGGGTCAGACGTTCCAGGCGCTGGGCATCCCGCCGTTCCGCATCGGCAAGACGGTGCCCACCGAGGCGCTCAAGGCGATGCTGGCGCTGCAGGGCGAGATCGAGCGGCTGCGCGACGAGCGCGCCGCGACGCCGGAAGAGGCGCGTCGGGCCAACGTCGCGCTGCGCAGGCTCATGCGCACGCAGAACAACTACTTCGCCGAGCTGGAGCAGCAGGCGCGGGGGATCCTCGACGCCGTCGACCACCCGGGCGGTCCGCTCACACAGCGGACGGCATCCGATATCGCCGCACATCTCGGCTTCACACTGCACTACGTGCCCGACCTGCCGCAGACGACCCGGTCGGTGGCCGACATCAAGAACGGGCGCCTGTACCTCTCCAGCCGTCTGGCGACCAAGGGCGACCCGCGCACGGCCGTGCTGCAGGCACTCTCGAGCCGGATCCTGGGGCACCGCGAGCCCACGTCGTACGCCGACTTCCTGCGCCAGCGCGTCGAGACGAACTACCTGACCGGCGCTCTTCTCATCCCCGAGGCGCACGCGGTGCCGTTCCTGCAGGAGGCCAAGAAGGACCGATCGATCTCGATCGAAGACCTTCGCGACGCGTACTCGGTGTCGTACGAGACCGCGGCGCACCGCTTCACGAACCTCGCGACCGTGCACCTGGGCCTGCCGGTGCACTTCCTCAAGGTGCACGAGTCGGGCGTCATCACGAAGGTCTACGAGAACGACGACGTCAACTTCCCGACCGACCGCCTCGGCGCGATCGAGGGGCAGATGTGCTGTCGCAAGTGGACCTCACGCGTCGTCTTCGACGTGGACGACCACTTCAACCCGTACTACCAGTACACCGACACCGGCAACGGCACCTATTGGTGCACCGCCCGCGTCGAGCTCTCGAGCGAAGGGGCGCACTCGGTGAGCGTCGGCGTCCGGTTCGACGACACGAAGTGGTTCCTCGGTCGCGACACCCCCAACCGCGGCGTCTCGACCCACTCGATGGAGGTGTGCTGCCGCCGTGCGCCCGCCGACCTGGAGTCCGCGTGGCGCGAGCACTCCTGGCCGAACGTGCGGACGCCGCGCACGCTGCTCGCGACGCTGCCCACGGGCGCCTTCCCCGGGGTCGACACCACCGACGTGTACGAGTTCCTCGAGGCGCACGCCCCGCGCTGATCCGGGGCCGCCTTGCAGGTCGTGCCTCGCGCCGCGAGCGCGGCATGTTCCTGCGAGAGCTGCGTCGCGCGACGCAGCTCCCGCGGGAAGGTGCAGCGCTCGCGTGCGCGGGCGCCGGCGGCGAGGGCGGGCGCGCGTCAGTGGCGGCCGGCTACCCAGTCGGCGACGTGGGCGGGCCACGCGGTGCGCGAAGAGGAACCGGAGGCCTCGGACAGGTCGGCCAAGCGGTAGGCGGTGTAGATCGCGTTCACGGCGGTCCACCGCAGCGGCTCGGCCTCCCAGCGCTTCGCGCGGTGGCCCACCCACGGCAGGCGGGTGAGCTCGCTGTCGCGCTCCAGCACCAGGTCGGCGAGCGTGCGGCCGGCGAGGTTGGTGGCCGTCACGCCGGTGCCGACGTAGCCGCCCGCCCAACCGAGGCCCGTCGCACGGTCGTGCACCACCGTCGCGGCCCAGTCGCGTGACACCCCGAGCACGCCGGCCCAGGCGTGCGCGATCGGGGTGGCCGCGGCATCCGGGAAGAAGTCGTGCAGCAGGCGCGTGAGGGATGCGATCGTTCGCTGCTGCGTCGTCCCGTCGGTGTCGACGCGCGAGCCGTAGCGGTAGGGCACACCGCGTCCGCCGAACGCGATGCGGTCGTCGGCGGTGCGCTGCGCGTACATGTACACGTGCGCGAAGTCGCCCAGGGTGTCGCGGGCATCCCAGCCGACGGCATCCCAGAAGCCGCCGGCGAGCGGCTCGGTCACGATCATCGACGAGTTCATCGGCAGCCACGTGCGGTGCTCGCCGCGCAGATCGGCGGTGAACCCCTCGGTCGCGCGCAGCACATGCGTCGCGCGCACCGTCCCGCGGTCGGTGACGGCGCGGCCCGGGGCGATCTCGATCACGCGGGTCTGCTCGTGGATCGTGACACCGAGGCGTTCGACGGCCTCGGCGAGGCCGCGCACGAGCTTGGCCGGGTGCACGCGTGCGCAGTGCGGGTGCCACACGGCGCCGAGCGTGCCGGCGATGCGGATGCGGGATGCCGTGGCCGCGGCATCCATCACCTCCACGTCGGTGTGTGGCCATGACTGCTCGGCCGCAGCGCTCGCCCGCAGGCGCGCGAGCTGCGCGGGCGTGCGCGCGACCTCCAATTCGCCGCCCTTGACGATGTCGGCGTCGATGCCTTCGCGGGCGGCGACGGCGATGACCTCGTCGACGGTCTCATTGAGCGCGCGCTGCTGCGCGATCGCGGCGTTGCGACCGTGCGTCCCGGCGTAGCGCTCGCGTCCGCCCGTGACGGTGTTCGTGAGCCACCCGCCGTTGCGGCCGGATGCGCCGAAGCCCGCGAACCGCTGTTCGAGCACGACCACGCGCAGGTCGGGCTGTTCGCGTTTGAGGTAGTACGCGGTCCACAGTCCGGTGTAGCCGGCGCCGACGATGGCGACGTCGGCGTCCAGGTCGCCCGGCAGCGGGGCGCGCGGGGCGGGCGTGCCGCCCAGGTCGCGCCACCACCACGACACGTCGCCGTTGGGAACTGCGGGTTCGGCCATGCGCCCATCCTGCCCTGGACGCGTCGGAGGGGTTCGTGCTGCGGGTCGGACGCTTCGTCTCGCTTCGCTCGCTCAGCGACCGGGTTGTGCTCCTGCGGGTCCGCGTCGGTCCTCCGCGCTCCCGCGCCACGTCGACTCTCGGCGTCGGCGCCGCCGACCCGCCCGCCTCCTGGTCGCTGAGCGAGCGCCGGCGAGACGAAGCGCTTGCCGGCTCGGTCCCGGTCGCTGAGCGAGTGCCGGCGAGACGAAGCGCTTGCCGGCTCGGTCCCGGTCGCTGAGCGAGCGCCAGCGAGACGAAGCGCACCCTGCCGACCCAGTTCGAGGCTTCCTGGCCCTGGTCCCGGTCGCTGAGCCGGGGTCGGCGAGACGAAGCGCTCAGCCCACCGGGCCGTCGAGGGCGCGCAGCGCCGCCCACAGCTCGGCGCGGGTCGCGAACGACGCCAGGTCGCGGCCGAGGACGCGCTCGATCAGCGCCAGCCGGGTGCGGACGGTGTGCCGGTGCACGCCGAGCGACTGGGCGGTCGCCTCGTGCGAGCAGTCGGCGTCGAGCCAGACCTGCAGCGTCTCGACCAGGTGCGTGCCCTGCGCGGCGTCGTGGTCGTACAGCGGTGCCAGCTCCGCGCGCGCGAGCGCCCGTGCATCGTCGGTCAGCGCCGACAGCACGCCGGCGCGCGCGACCTCGGCGAACGCGGTGACCGCACCGGCACCGCGGTCCCGGGCGACCCGCGCCTGGCCGAGCGCGGCGGCGAACGCGTCGTAGCCCGCGGGGTCCGACAGGCCGACGCGCACGTCGAAGCGGTCGACGAGGTCGTGGATGGTCGACGGATCGTCGGCCGGGACGACGAGCACGAGCCCGTCGTCGCCGCGCCCGAAGAACAGCGCGCCGCGCCGCTCGTCGGCCCACAGCTCGAGCAGCTCGGCGATGCCGTCGACGCGTGCGGCCGCGGCATCCGTCACCGCCACCACCACCGGCGCGGCCGGGAGCGGTCCCCACAGCTCCCGTGAGG